>CAZUJE010000005.1:39032-43209 GCA_964620215.1 uncultured Hyphomicrobiales bacterium | reverse complement strand
GCTGCGACCCGGTGATCGGCGACGTGGGTCGTGGCGTGTTCGTGCGGCCGGGGATTCCCGAATTCATGCGGGAGCGCGCGGTGCCCGCCGCCGACATTGTTACGCCGAACCAGTTCGAGCTGGATCATCTCTCTGGCCTCACCAGCAAGACCGTCGCGGAAACCAAAACCGCCTGCGGCGCCATTCACGCGATGGGGCCGAAGACCATTCTCGTCACCAGTCTGCATGTGGAGGACACGCCGAAGGATTCCATCGATCTCTTTGCCTCCGGTCCCGACGGTCAATTCCGCCTGCGCACGCCGAAGCTCGATCTCGATCTGAACGGGGCCGGTGACGCCATCGCCGCGCTGTTCTTCTTTCACGTGCTGGAGACCGGCTCCACGGCGGATGCGCTCGCAAATTCCGCCTCGTCGATTTTCGGCCTGATGAAGCGAACCGCCGACGCACACTCGCGCGAGATTCTGCTCGTGGACGCGCAGGAAGAATATGTGAAGCCGAGCCGGGTGTTCCGGGCGGAAGCGGTTTGATTTGAACTGTCATGCCCCGCGAAGGCGGGGCATCCAGTAATCACCGAAAAAAATTATCCGAGTCGTTTACTGGATCGTCCGCCTTCGCGGACGATGACATTTCCGGGGTTACCGATATCCGTGCCGCTTCTTCAGGGCCGCAAGCTGGCCGAGTGCTTCCTTTTCCCTGCCGGCCGAGCAGGTGGCGCGCACGGGATCCATCTCGCCTGAAATCCTGTTGAACACGCTCGGCGAGAGCATGCCCGACTCCGAATCCTTGTTGATGATCGCGAGATACTCGCTGATCGGTCCCGAGCATCCCGCCGGTCCCGAAACCATCGGCGGCGCGGAAATCACCGACGGCCCGCCGAATTGCTGGCTGCCGCCGGATGGACCCGGAGAAAAACTGCTGCCGCCCGACGCGCAGGCGGCGAGGGCGAAGAGAGCGCTGCCGGTGAAAGCGACGCGAAACATTTCTTGAAACATTTTCTGGCCCCCGGGGGGAAGGCGGATTGGCGTTGCTGTCCGAACTTGAACCGGAACTGCGGCGGGAGCAAGCTCGCGCCCCGAGGCCGGAATCAAAACATGCGCGTAATCCCGATTGTCATTCTGTTTTTTCTGTCGGTCTCCGCTGCCGCGGCGCAGCAGGAGGCGGTGGTTGAAATCCCCTCGCGCGGCCAGAAAATCCGCGCGCTCCTGATTCGCCCCGTGAACACCGTGGGCAGCGTTATCCTGCTCGCGGGCGGTCACGGAAATCTGAACATCTCTCCGCAGGGAAAAATCGGCTGGGGTGCGGGCAACCAGCTTGTGCGCACGCGCGCCGAATACGCGAAGGCGGGCTTCGTCGTGCTTACGCCGGACATTGCGCCGGACCTGAAACTCCCCGGCGGAAGCGTGAAGCAGGGCGCGCGCTGGAGTCCGCAATGGGGCCAGGATATCGGCGCGCTCGTGGGTTATATGCGGCGGATGCAGGAGCCGGTGACGGTCGTGGGCACCAGCCGCGCGGGCGTGGTGGCGGGGGTGGCGCTGGCGCAGGCGCAGAAATTCACCCGGCCCGATTACATGGTGCTCACCGCACCCATGCTGATGCAGGTCGGAAACCAGCCGAGTTTCCAGCAGGCGATCGGAAACAACCCTTTGAGGGCGCGCGAAATTCCGATGCTCGTGGTCGCGCACCGGAAGGACGCCTGTCCGCATACCAATGCGGACGTGACCCGGCGCTTCGAGGAATGGATGAAGGGCGGAAAGCTCGAAGTCGTCTGGCTCGACGGCCCGCAAGGCAGCGGCGATCCCTGCGAGGCGCAATCCGCGCATGGATTTTTCGGGATCGACAGTCAGGTGGTGCAGACGGTGACGGGGTGGATTAAAGCGCGTAGATAGCGATGCTTGAGTGGCTGAGAAATTGGTCGAAACGTTTGAGGCGCGACGTAATCGCCGTCTGGCTGGCCGCTCGCGATCCGCGTGTGCCTTGGTACGCGAAGGCCTTGGCGCTCGTAATCGCGGCTTACGCGCTCTCGCCGATAGACCTGATCCCGGATTTTGTGCCGGTCCTCGGTTATCTGGATGAGTTGATCCTGTTGCCGCTCGGAATCCTGCTCGTGGTGCGGCTCATCCCTGCTGAAATCATGACTGAACATCGCGCCGCCGCAATCCAAAAATCCGAATTGCCGAGAAGCAAGGTTGCGGCCGTACTGATCGTCGTGATCTGGCTGGCTGCCTTGGGACTAAGCGGCTGGTTCATGTACCGCTGGTTCGCCACTTAAAACCGCAATCTTGCCATCGGCGGCTCAACTCGGCTAAAACCCTGCATCGCGCCGGTTTCACGTTCCGTTAACCAAAGCGGGCCGAGACTGGCGAACCTTGAGAGCAACCGAACGCATGACCATGATCGACCAGGTCCGTTCTGACAGCCCGATCGCGCAGGCGATTTCGGGCCGCGCTCTCATTCTGACCTCGCTCCTTCTCCTTCGCCGCCCCTGAGGGCCGGCCGGGCGCGTGCGCCTTGGCACTCAGGGGGACGGAAGCCGAACCCGGAGAGCGCCAAGAGGGCGCATAGCGAGAAGAAGGAAATAGCGAAATGACCACCAGCATGAACAAGGGCGACGACAAGAATCGCGTCCTGATATTCGACACCACCCTGCGCGACGGCGAACAATGCCCCGGCGCGTCGATGACGTTCGAGGAAAAGATCGATGTCGCCGAACTGCTCGACGAAATGGGCGTTGATATCATCGAGGCCGGCTTTCCGATTGCCTCTGAAGGCGATTTTCATTCCGTTTCGGAAATCGCCAAACGCACCCAGAACGCGGTGATCGCCGGGCTTTCCCGCGCGGCGCCGAAGGACATCGACCGCTGCGCGGAAGCAGTGAAACACGCGCGCCGCCCGCGCATCCATACGTTTCTTTCGACTTCACCTGTCCACATGAAATGGAAGCTCCAGAAGGAGCCGCATGAAGTGTTCGAGATGGTGGTCGCGCAGGTGACGCGCGCCCGCAATCACGTGGACAATGTGGAATGGTCCGCCGAGGACGGCACCCGCACGGAGATCGACTTTCTCTGCCGCTGCGTGGAGGCCGCGATCAAGGCGGGCGCCACCACGATCAATATTCCCGACACGGTCGGCTACACGACCCCGGCGGAATACGCGGCGCTCTTCAAGACGGTGCGCGAGCGCGTGCCGAATTCCGACAAGGCGGTGTTCTCCGTCCATTGCCATGACGATCTCGGCATGGCGGTGGCGAATTCGCTGGCAGGCGTCGATGGCGGTGCGCGCCAGATCGAATGCACCATCAACGGCATCGGCGAGCGGGCAGGCAACGCCGCACTGGAAGAAATCGTGATGGCCATGCGCGTCCGCAACGACGTGCTGCCCTACTGGAACGAGATCAACGCGCAGATGCTCACGCGCGCGTCGAAGATCGTTTCAGCGGTGACTTCATTCCCGGTGCAATACAACAAGGCGATCGTGGGCCGTAATGCCTTCGCGCATGAGTCCGGCATCCATCAGGACGGGATGCTGAAGCATACGCAGACCTATGAGATCATGCGCCCCGAGGATGTAGGCGTGTCGAAGACGTCATTGGTGATGGGCAAGCATTCGGGCCGGCACGCTTTCAGGGAAAAACTGAAGGAGCTGGGCTACGAACTCGGCGATAACGCGCTGAACGACGCCTTCAACCGCTTCAAGGATCTCGCCGACAAGAAGAAGCACGTTTACGACGAGGACATCGCCGCGCTCGTGGACGGCGAAATCGCGCAGGCGAATGACCGCGTGAAGATCGTTTCCATGACGGTGATCGCAGGCACGCAGGGGCCGCAGCAGGCGACGATGGTGCTCGACATCGACGGCACCCACAAGACGACGCAGGCGACCGGCAACGGCCCGGTGGACGCGATTTTCAACGCGATCAAGTCGCTGGTGCCGCATCAGGCCAAGCTGCTGCTCTATCAGGTCCATGCGGTGACCGAAGGCACCGATGCGCAGGCCGAAGTATCCGTGCGGCTGGAAGAGAACGGCCATACGGTGACGGCGCGCGGGGCGGACCCGGATACGCTGGTGGCCTCCGCCAAGGCGTATATCATCGCGCTCAACAAGCTCGCGCAGAAGCGCCAGTCGGTGAACCCGCAGACGGCGTTTGGCTGAACAATTGCCGGAGCGGCGAAGGCCGCTC
>CAZUJE010000005.1:0-38932 GCA_964620215.1 uncultured Hyphomicrobiales bacterium | reverse complement strand
AAATCCGAACCCGTCTGCGCCCGCACGACGCTCGGCCAGCTCTCCACCTATGAGAACAAATGCTACGCCGAGGCTGACGGCGCGAAGGCGCTGGTCAAAGGCTCCTGCATCAGCCGCACCTGCAATTCCGCTTCCAAGCCGGTATGCGCGAGCGTGAAGGGCCAGGGCAAGTCCTATGCGAATTCGTGCCTGGCGGAAAACGACGGTGCGATGGTCATCAAATTCGGCGATTGCCCGCAGGCCTGCACGATGGATTTCAGGCCGGTCTGCGGCGTCAACGAAAAAGGCGAACGCGCCGATTTCGCCAATAGTTGCGTCGCGCAATCGGCCGGCTCGCGCGTGCTGCATCCGGGCAAATGCCTGAGCACGACGAAATGTGCGTCGGATGGCGTGCGGGTCTGCGCCTTCGACGTGCGCGTCGGGCGCGGAGAGACATTCGCGAACCAGTGCGCGGCGGAGATGGTCAACGCGACCTTTCTCCACCGCGGCAAATGCGACGCGCGCTGGCGCAAGCTCTGGAACAAGTTCCGCGGCACCGCGCAGGCGGCCGAGCTTTAGCCTTCCGAAGCGAGGTTGGCGGTGGCTGTTGCTGGTTTGGGCATTTCCACAGCCGGGGCTTCATCAACCTCTTCCTGCGGTCCGCCAATCAGGCTGTGACGCCAGATGCCCCAGACGAGCACTACCAGTGAGATCGCGCCTGAGAACCAGACAAGCTGATCGTCGGGGTGAAACAGGGTGATGAGCGCGACTGCCGCGATTGCAATCCGCGCGGCAATGTCGGCGAAGGGATTTTCCAGGCAGCGCCCGAACATCGCCAGGGCAATGCTGCAAGTGCCGACCGTGACGAGCAGCACCGCGCCGATCTGCGCCCAGCCCGGCTCCACCACGAGTTCGGAACGGGTGAAGATCGCGAAAGTCATCAACGTGATCGGCGCGCAGATTTTCAGCGCCTCCCACATGGTTCGCATGAAGGACGCATTCGCGATACGCGCGGACACGGCGGCTGTGAGCGAGGTGGGAGGAGACAATTCTCCCCACACCGAAATGAAGAATACGAAGAAATGCGCGACCCACGGATTGATGCCGAGGCTCGTCATCGGCGGCACGATGATGACCGCGCCGATGATGTAGGTGGCGGTAGGCGGCAAGCCGGCGCCGAGCAGCCAGCCGAAAATCCACGCCATGCCGATCATCGCCACCACGTTCCAGGCACCCAGATCGAGCAGCGCGCCGCCCATGCGGTTGATGAAACCGGTGACGGTGAAGAGGCCGATCATGATGCCGAGTGTCGCAAGCAGTAGCGTGAGATATGAAGTCATCTCCGCGTGAGTTTCGATCGCGCGGCGGATCGAACCGAGCACAGTCTCGTTTTCGAGGTACGGATCCTTCAATACATACTTGTAATAAAGGAACACGATGATCAGCGGCACGAACATCGCGATGGCGGTGTAGACCGCCGCGCGCAGTTCGCCCGTGCCTTCGATGCCCATCAGATAAATCAGATAGACGACAGCGAGCAGGAAGATCGCGGTGGAGATTTTGTCGTAGACCGGGACTTTCGGTTTCTCGATGCGGCCTGGGGGCAGCAAGCGCACGCAAAGCAGATACACGGCGACGCCCACGGAGATGTAATAGATGAACGAGAAACCGAAGCCGCGCAGCACGACTTCCCAGTAGGAGACGCCGAGAAACTCCGCCATCAGGAACGCGGCGGCGCCCATCAGCGGCGGATCGATCAGCCCTCCCATGGAAGCGGCGGTTTCCACGGCGGCGGCGAAAGTCGGCGGCACGCCGTAGCGGATCATCAGCGGAATCGTCATAGTCCCGACCACGGCGGCATTGGCCGAACCGGAGCCGCTAATGAGGCCAATGGCGCTCGAGCCAAGCACGGCGGTCTGCGGAATCAGGCGACGCGAACGCGCGACAAGGCGCACCACGTTGATCATCGCATGTTGCGCGTTGAATCCGTTGGCGACGCCGGCGAGCAGCAGAAAGGCGGCGATCAGCGTCAGCGCGAGCTGGCCGTAAATGCCGAAAATGCCGGTCGAGAATTCAACCGTGCTGGAGGTGACGACGCGATAGAAGGTCGTGCCGGGATGCCAGAAGAAATCCAGAGGGCTGAGGAAGCCGTAAAGGGTATAGATAACGAGAACGACGTTCGTGATGAACAGCGACGGATGCGCGAGCCGCGACAGCTCCATCACCAGCAGAAACGCCATCAGGCCGACGATGAAATCGTGCCGCGTGTAGGAGCCCTGACGATAGATCGCGATCTGCTCGAAATTTTCCCAGAAGTACCAGAACACATAGGCGCAGATGGCGAGATAGATCACGACGACGATCTGGTTACCGATTTTGGGTAGCCAGCTATAGAGCGGACCCTGCTGGTACATGAACAGGATTTGCAGCGCGATGGCGATGGGGAGAACGTGGCTGACGAGTTCCTGCGGACCGCCGGAGCCCGTGTAGAAATACCAGAGCAGCCAGACGAGCTGGATCGTCGACAATACAAAGATCAGATTGCGCAGGCTGAGATAGCCGCGGATTCCGTCACTCATTTATTCCCCCACGCGCACGAATTGCTGTTTGTTTTTACGGTCACAGCATTTCCGGCGCTTGTTTTCGCCGGCATCCCCACCGGCGGTACTTTGGTAATCAAACGGGCGCGGAAAACTTTTCAGCATTCCGCGCCCGGATTGTTTTTCAAATGGCGATCAGCTCTTGCCGTCCGCGATCTTCCACTTGTCGTTCCAGGCCTTCTGTTCCTTCAGGAACTTGGCGAGGCCCGCATGCACCGGGATGTCCGGATTGGCGTTGATGCCCGCCACCTGCATGCCGACGAAGTCCTTCGCCATCGGGCCGAAGCCGGCGTCCACTTTCACCAGCGCTTCACGGTTCTTGTAGAAGGCGCTGACCAGCTTGTAGACAACGTCTTCCGGCATGTCGGCGCGCATATTGTAGGCGAACAGGATCGGCACGCCTTCAATGTTCTTCACGCCAACGTCCTTGGCGAAAGCTTTTGGATCGACGTTCTGGATCGTCATGCCGGCCGCTTTGAGCTTGGCGACTTCATCCGGGCACGGATTGATGACCTTCACGTCCAAGCGGACTTCGGTTTCCTTCCAGTACGGGGCGAGCGAAGTGCCCGACGTGGTGTAGGCCACAGAACCAACGATCGTGCCGCCCTTGAGCGCGTCCGACTGCGTTTTCGGGTCGATCTGCACGTGTTTGAATTCATAGCCCAGCGCCTTGAACATGCGCTGGAAGTTCAGCCAGTTCATGAAGCCGGCTGGTGTGTAGAATACCGGCTTGCCGCTGAAATCCTTCAGGCACTTGTAACCGCCAGCCTTGTCGGCGGGCACGGCCATGAAAGATTCCATCGGATAGGCGTACCAGGAGTGAACGAGGCGGCCCTTCTCCGGCTTGTAATCCTTGAAGCCGCCTTCACCGGCGTAAATCTGGGTCATGCCGACGTCGGCGGTGTAGCCGATCTCACCATTGCCATCCATCGCGGCCTTCATCGCGGCGGTCGTCGCCGGATAGGGGTTCACGGTGATCGTGTATTCTCCGCCGAGCGCTTCCTCGGCGATCTTCACCATCGAGGCGGCGACCTTATAGCCGTAGGAGTCTACGCTCGAGGTCGACCAGCGGATCGATTTGCGTTCCTGCGCTGAAATGTTTTCCACGGCGGAAACCGTGAACAGTGCGGCTAATGCAGCTGCTGAAATTGTGTAAGTCAGTCTTGTTTTCAACATTGAACTCTCCTCCTTGGATTGTTTTTGGTATTTCCGCGAAGCGCGATTGTTCCGCTTCACAAAAAATTTTGTTCGCCGTGCGCACGGCAAAACTGGCGTTCCTCCCACCGGCGCCATTGGCGCGCCGATCACAACAACAACGCCCTGGCTGGCGTTTTTCTTTTCTTGGTCTCAGCCAGGACTGTCCGGCAGTTGTACCCGGAACTGCTTGAACTGCATATATTTTTGTTTATTTGACCCCGGCTGCATTCGCCGTGTCAACGGCAACGCATGGATCAATGCTTCGCTCAACGAGGCTGTAGCAATTCCATAGTTCTCGCGTGTTGCTGCGCTGCGGTCGAGTTGCCAGCGCTGGTTTTGCGGAAGCTTTTGATAACCAGAGAGAAAGTGCCGCTTTTTGACACTTGACGGACTTGACCGTGGATGCTGCCTAGGCGCGCCCGTGTCCTGCGGCAGGAACTTGCCGGCAAAAGTAACAATACACGCGGGGTATACGACCATCACTCAGACGCCCGTTTCTTTCGGGTGAGCTTGTTTTCAGGAGAGAGTTAAATGCGCAAATTGCTATTCGCGGCCGCCGCGATCTACGCGATCGGTGTTACTGGCGCCGCGGCTCAAGGTTATCCGACCCGCAATATCACCATGGTCATTCCATTCGCAGCCGGCGGCCCGACCGATACGGTTGGCCGTCTGATCGCCGAAGCCATGAGCAAGTCGCTCGGCCAGACCGTCGTCGTTGAAAACGTCGCCGGTGCCGGCGGCACCCGCGCTTCCGGCCAAGTCGCGAAAGCGCCGGCCGACGGCTACCAGATTCTGCTGCACCACATCGGCATGTCCACGGCACCGACGCTCTATCGCAAGCTGCCGTTCAACGTGACCAGCGATTTCGAGACCATCGGCCTCGTCACCGACGCGCCGATGTCGCTGATCGCGAAACCCACCATGGAAGCCAAGAATTTCGCAGAAGTCCTCGCCTATGTGAAAAAAGAGAAGGACAAGGTGAACTACGGCAATGCCGGTGTCGGTTCCGCTTCGCATCTTTGCGGCATGTTGCTGATGTCGACGATGGGCGTTCAATTGAACACCATCCCGTACAACGGTACCGGCCCGGCCATGACCGACCTGCTCGGCGGCCAGATCGACCTGATGTGCGACCAGACCACCAACACCACCAGCCAGATCAAGGGCGGCAAGGTGAAGGCTTATGGCGTCACCACCAAGATCCGCGTGAAGTCGTTGCCTGAACTTCCGACCCTCGACGAAGCCGGTCTCAAGGGCTTCGAGGTCGCGGTCTGGCACGGACTCTATGCTCCGAAAGGCACTCCGGCGGACGTGGTCGCGAAAATTACGGGCGCGCTTCAGGCGGCCCTGAAAGACCAGAAGGTCATCGACCGTTTCGCGGATCTCGGCACCGAACCGGTCCCGCAGGCGGAAGCAACTCCTGCCGCGCATAAGAAGAAGCTGGAATCGGAAATCGCCCGCTGGCGTCCGTTGATCCAGGCGGCAGGCGTTTACGCCGATTGAGAATAGACTAGTCTAAGCCGGCCGGGTCGGAGCCAACCGACCGGCCGGTGTTGCGTAGGGGGAGGGGCGTATGCCGGTATGGATCAAGAACCCGAAGGATTTCTTCGCGGGTCTTTTGTTTCTCGCTATCGTCGCATTGTTTGGTTTTGGTTTGCGCGAATTGCCGATCGGCAGCGCATTCCGCATGGGCCCGGGTTATTTCCCGATGGTCCTCATCATTATTCTCAGCGGGCTTGGCATCGCGATCCTCATCAACGGATTGCGCACCAAGGGCGAGCCGCTCGGCGAAATTCCCTGGCGCGGGCTCGCGCTCATCACATTCCCGATCATCTTCTTCGGCGCGACGCTGAAGGGGCTTGGTCTCATCGCTTCCCTTGGGATCACCGTGTTTGCGACCACGCTGGCGAGCCGAGAGTGGGGCATTCTGTATGCAGCCGTCACGACGGTTGTACTTGTGGTGTTTAGCTGGCTGGTCTTTGTGAAGGGCCTTGGCTTGCCGCTTTCGCTGCGTGGTCCCTGGATCGGCGGATACTGAGGATAAATGACATGATGGAACTCCTCGGCAATCTCGCAATCGGCTTCGACCAGGCCCTCTCCGCGTCGAATCTTTTTTACTGCTTCGTCGGCGTTCTGCTTGGCACCGCGGTGGGCGTGCTTCCCGGTCTGGGTCCGGTTGCCACTATCGCAATGCTGCTGCCGATCACCTTCGGCCTGCCGCCTGTATCGGCGCTCATCATGCTCGCTGGCATCTATTACGGCGCGCAATATGGCGGCTCCACCACGGCGATCCTGATCAATCTGCCGGGTGAATCGAGTTCGGTGGTCACGGCTATCGACGGGTACAAGATGGCCCAGCAGGGCAAGGCGGGCGTGGCGCTTTTCACCTCCGCTATCGGTTCGTTCTTCGCTGGCACGGTCGCCACGTTTCTGATCGCGGGATTTGCGCCCCCGCTTGCGGAAGTCGCCCTGAAATTCGGGCCGGCGGAATATTTCTCGCTGATGGTGCTGGGTCTCGCGGCCTCGGTGGCGCTGGCGCATGGATCGATCGTAAAGGCACTGGCGATGGTGGTGCTCGGGTTGCTGCTCGGCACCATGGGCCAGGACCTTTACACCGGCACCCCGCGCTTCAATTTTGGATTGACCGAACTGGCCGATGGTATCGACTTCGTGGCGCTCGCGATGGGCGTGTTCGGAATCGGCGAAATCATCCGCAACCTTGAAGACGACACCAAGCGCAATCTGATCTACTCGCCGATCAGCAACTTCCATTACTTCATCATCGGGCCGGTATTGCTCGCCATCGCCGGCATCCTCGAATATCTCGACATCGGGCCGTCGTTCCGCTTCCTCGGACACGACCCGAATGTGCTTTCGGCCATCGTGGCCGTGCCTTCACTGGGATTGTTTGGCTACCACCTCTTTCATCTGATGAAGGATCTGGTGCCGTCCAAACAAGAACTGAAATCCATTATCGCGCCGATCCTGCGCGGCACCGTGATCGGCTCCTTCCTCGGCATTCTGCCGGGCGGCGGCGCGCTGCTCGGCTCGTTCGGCGCCTACACCATCGAAAAGCGCCTCGCGAAAGATCCGAGCCGGTTTGGCAAGGGCGCTATCGAAGGCGTGGCGGCACCGGAAGCGGCTAACAATGCGGGCGCGCAGACCTCGTTCATTCCGATGCTGACGCTCGGCATCCCGTCCAATCCGGTGATGGCGCTGATGATCGGCGCCATGATCATTCAGGGCATCGTGCCGGGTCCGAACGTCATCAACGACAAGCCGGAACTGTTCTGGGGCATCGTCGCTTCGATGTGGCTCGGCAACTTCCTGCTGCTCGTGCTCAACCTGCCGCTGATCGGCATGTGGGTGAAGCTGTTGACCGTTCCCTATCGCGTGCTGTTCCCGGCGATCATCGCGGTCTGCTGCATCGGCGTCTATTCGGTCAGCAACAACCCGTTCGATGTGTACTGGATGGCGATCTTCGGCTTCATCGGATATTTCCTCATCAAGCTCGATTGCGAACCGGCGCCGCTGCTGCTCGGCTTCGTCATCGGGCGCCTGCTCGAGGAATATCTGCGCCGGGCCATGCTGCTCTCGCGCGGCGATCCGTTCGTGTTCTTCCAGCGGCCGATCAGCGCGGTGCTGATGATCCTTGCGATCCTGGCTCTGGTGATCGTGCTGATCCCGTCGGTGAGCAAGAAACGCGAGGAAGCCTTCCGCGAGGAGACGAAATAGGGTTAAGCCAACCGGGCTTCGAAGCTGGACACGGGCGGGGGTGCTTGCTACATGACCCCCGCTCCGTGGCTTCAGGCCCGGAGCTTCCCATGGCGGGCGCATAGCTCAGTTGGTAGAGCAGGTGACTCTTAATCACCGGGTCCAAGGTTCGAGTCCTTGTGCGCCCACCAAATTTTCCGCCTGACAATTTTTGCAGACTGTTCGCGGGCTGGTTCGCCCCGCGCACATGGACTTAGCTCCCGTTGGCGTTTCCGCGAAACGCGCATAGCATCGGAATGAGAGTTCCGTTTCACGCGCGTGAGGGCGTACCGCTATGTTGAGCCAGGAGCAGAACGATCTGATTACCCGGATCGGGCCGAAGACTCCGGCGGGCGTTCTGATGCGCCGTTACTGGCAGCCGGCGGCACTCGTCGAGGAGCTTCAGGGAAACCGCCCGGTGAAGCCGGTGAAACTGCTCGGCGAAAATCTTGTCATCTTCAAAAACGAGCATGGCGAATACGGTCTTATGGAGCGGCATTGTCCGCATCGCGGTGCGGACCTCGCCTATGGCCGTCTCGAGGACGGCGGCCTGCGCTGCTCGTTCCACGGCTGGCTGTTCGCGCCGGACGGGCAATGCCTGCAGACGCCCGCGGAGCCGGACGACAGTAATCTCTGCAAGAACATCAAGCAGAAAGCTTATCCCATCCGCGAAAAGAGCGGGATTCTGTTCGCCTATATGGGGCCGGGCGAGCCGCCGGAATTGCCGGACTTCGACTGTTTCGTCGCACCCGACGCATACACCTTCGCGTTCAAGGGCATGATGGAGTGCAACTGGTTGCAGGCGCTGGAAGTCGGCATCGATCCTGCGCACGCCTCGTTCCTGCACCGCTTCTTCGAGGACGAGGATCCGAATGCCGGATACGGCAAGCAATTTCGCGGCGAGACCAGCGACTCTGATATGCCGATGACCAAAGTGCTGCGCGACTTCCCGCGCCCGGAAATCGAAGTGGACCAGACCGATTACGGCCTGCGCATCACCTCGCTGCGCAAGATCAGCGACAAGCACACCCATGTGCGCGTGACCAATCTCGCCTTCCCGCACGGCATCGTCATTCCGATGAGCAAGGAAATGACGATCACCCAGTGGCATGTGCCGATCGACGATGTGCGCTGCTATTGGTACGCGATCTTCACGAGCTTTGGCGCGCCGGTGGATAAGGCAGAAATGCGCCGCCAGCGGCTGGAACTGTATTCCTTGCCCGAATACATCTCGACCAAGAACAAGCAGAACGATTACGGCTTCGATCCGCACGAGCAGGAGCACGACACCTATACGGGTATGGGCGCGGATATAAATGTTCATGACCAGTGGGCGGTGGAGTCGATGGGGCCGATCCAGGATCGTACGCAGGAGCATCTTGGAAAATCGGACAAGGCGATCATCGCCTATCGCAAGATGCTCGTGAAATCGATCGAGGAAGCCGGCAAGGGCGAACAGCCGATCATGGTGCTGGATGGTGCCCGCGCGAAAAGCGTCACCGGCCCGATCACGGTGGACGGCATCGGCCCCGCCGCATGGCAGAGCTATCCGGCGCAACTCGACGGCCAGCGCCGGAAAAATTCCGCCTGGGGAAAAAACCGGTGAAGGGCGGCCAGACCTTCGTTGAGAAACACGGGCTCTGGACAAAAGAGCAAGCGGCGGCCGCTCTGGAGATCGAAAAACGGATTGAGCGCGACAAGATCGAAGTCGTGCGCTTTTCCTTCGCCGATCAGCACGGCATTCTGCGCGGCAAGGCAGTGGTGGCAAGCGAAGCTTTGAGCATGATGCGTTCGGGCTGCTCGATCACCACGACGCTGCTGGCGAAAGACACCTCGCACAAAACGGTGTTTCCGGTGTTCACGCAGGGTGGAGGCCTTGGCCTGCCGGAAATGCAGGGCGGCGGGGATTTTCTGATGATCCCCGATCCGCTCACGTTCCAGGTTTTGCCATGGGCGCCGGCCACGGGCTGGCTGCTCTGCGACATGGTTTTCAACGATGGCTCGCCGGTGCCGTTCTCCACGCGCAATCTCGCGAAGCAGGCGGTGAGCAAGCTTGGCGATGCCGGATACGATTTCGTATCCGGCCTCGAAGTCGAATTTCATCTGTTCAAGCTCGAAGACGCAGCACTGCGGCCCGAGGACGCGACCTGGCCGGGAGCCGCGCCGAAAGTAAGTCACACCCATCAGGGCTATCAGTATCTGACCGAAGTCCGCTTCGATCAGATCGATCCGCTCTTGGAAATCATCCGGCGCGATTTGCTGGCGATTGGCTTGCCGCTGCGCTCGCTCGAACTGGAGCTTGGCCCGAGCCAGGTCGAACTGACTTTCGGGACAGGGACGGGAATCGAATCCGCCGATGCGATGATGCTGCTCAGGAGTGCGGTGAAGCAGATCGCGCGCCGACACGGCTATCTCGCGAGTTTCATGTGCCGCCCGAAAGTGCCGAACACGGTCTCATCAGGCTGGCATCTGCATCAGTCGCTGACGGACAGAAAAACCGGCGATAATGCTTTCGCATCGAAAGCGGCGGGTGAATTGTTTTCCCCATTGGCAAAACATTATCTCGGCGGCCTGCTGGAACATGCCCGTGCGTCGGCGGCGTTCACGACTCCGACGATCAACGGCTACAAACGCTATCGTCCTTATTCGCTTGCACCAGACCGGGCGATCTGGGGCCGCGACAATCGCGGCGTGATGATCCGGATGCTGGGCGGGCAGGGCTCGGTTGATACGCGCTTCGAGAACCGCGTCGGAGAGCCTGCGGCCAATCCATATCTTTATCTGTGTTCGCAGATTTACAGCGGGCTCGACGGCATCAATCGAAAACTCGATCCCGGTCCGTCAGCGGATACGCCCTACGAGACGAAAGCGGCTGCCTTGCCAAAAAGCCTGATGGAAGCGCTCGATGCGCTGCGTGCCGACAAGATGCTGCGCGCCGCGATGGGCGACGGTTTCGTGGATTACTATCTGCGGATCAAGGACGCGGAAGTGGCGCGCTTCCTGAGTGAAGTCACCGACTGGGAAGAAAAAGAATATTTCGATCTCTTCTGACTACTTTTTCTCCAGCAGCAGCGTGCCCTTGTTCTTCACAAGACCCTTGATGGTCTCGGCGGCTTTGGCGAGCAGCCACGGCAGCGTGACTTCGAGCTTTACGTGATCTTCCTCGACGTCGATGGTCCCCGAACAGCGCTGGCCGAGCGAGGCGACGCGGAAGGCGAGACGGTCGCCGGTCCAGTTTTCCTCCTCGACGGTCATCAGGCTCGCGAACTCTCCGCGCGCCTTCGTAATGCCGGCCTTCAGGCGGTTGCAGGCTTCCTGCTTGCCGAGGCGGTGGGGAATCGAGACGGTGACGTTCTGCGACATGGCTGTAATCCGATGCTTTCGTTCGCACGCATATAGGTGGCTACTTCCAGAACGAAAGAGGCGGGCAGCCGTTCCCCCGGCTAACAGCTTATTGAACGTCTGCCCGTTGCAAGGCTTCCTGCTCAGGCGCAAACTTGCCAGAACGCCCGCATAAGCCGGGCGATTTTTGCGGGAGCGGGCGGTTGGCGAACAAGATCAAAATCTGGGGCCGGACCAGCTCCGGCAACGTGAAGAAGGTGCTGATCGTCTGCGACGAGCTTGGCGTCGGCTACGACCGCGTGGACGCGGGGCTGCATTTCGGCGTGGTCGATACGCCGGAGTACCGCAAGCTCAATCCAAACGGAAAAATTCCGACCATCGAGGACGGCGGTTTCGTACTGTGGGAATCGAATTCCTGCTGCCGCTATCTCTGCATGAAATACGGCGGGGAGAAAATTTATCCCGCCGATCCCGCCACCCGCGCAACCATCGACCGCTGGCTCGACTGGCAACTTTCAGTACTCATCCCGGTGGAGGGGCCGGTTTTCTCCGGCACCATTCGTACGCCGGTCGAGAAGCATGACAAGGCGGCGATTGCGGAGAATGCGAAGAAACTCGCACCCGCCTATGGCATCCTCGACGTGCAGCTAGCGGGCAAACAATTTCTCGCCGGCGACCGGTATTCGCTTGCCGATCTGATCCTTGGTATCTTCACCCATCGCTATCTGCACAACACGTTCATCGAGCACCCTGATTTCAAAAATCTGACGGCCTGGTACGAACGAATGCGAGTGTTGCCGGTTTACAAGAAGCATGTCGATCTCCCGCTTGAATAAGGACTGACCGAATGGCCGATGTGAAAATTTGCGTGATCTGCGGAAGCCTCCGCAAGGAATCCTGGAACCGGATGGTGGTGAACACGCTGCCGTCGGTCGTGCCGGCTGAATTCAAGCTGAAGGAAGCGCCGCCCTACGATAAAATGCCGAACTACAACCAGGACGACCAGAAGACGAACGGTTTTCCCGACACGGTGAAAGCCTGGGCGGATGCGATCCGCGGGTCGGATGGCGTGGTGATTGTCACGCCCGAATATAATTTCTCGGTCCCCGGCGTGCTGAAGAATGCGATCGACTGGGTTTCGCGCATGGATGCGAAGGAGCAGCCGTTCCTCGGCAGGCCGTGCGCGATTATCACGGCCTCCAACGGGCCGGTTGGCGGCTCCCGCGTGCAATATGAGTTACGCAAAATTCTTCAGTCGATTGAAGGCGTGGTGATGCCGAAGCCGGAAGTGTTCGTGACGCTCGTATCGCAGAAGATCGATGCGGCGAAGGGTGTCGTGACCGACGCCACCACGCTCGATTTCATGAAAAAGCAGATGGCTGCCTTCGACGCCTTCATCAAGCGCCTGAGCTGATCAGGCTTCGCTCGCATCGCTGAAGCTGAAGGGCGAGACGCCGCGGGTTGTCTCGTCGAGCAGGAGCGCGCGCGTGAGCGGCGGCTCCGCGCGCTGGCTGCAATGGGGGCGCTCGCACAGGCGGCAATTGACGCCGATGGGCGTTACTTCCGCCGTCTCCAGATCAAGCCCCTGCGAATAGACGAGGCGGTTGGCGTATTTCAGTTCGCAACCGAGGCCGAGCGCGTAACGCGGCTGCGGGGTGGCGTGAGGAACGCGGGCGCGGCGCACCGTCTGCGCGATGGAGAAATAGCGCGCTCCATCGGGCAGTTCGACGATCTGCGTGAACATCTTGCCCGGCGTGTCGAAGGTCGCATGCACGTTCCAGAGCGGGCAGGTGCCGCCGAACTTGGAAAACGGAAACGTGCCGGAGGAAAAGCGCTTCGAGACGTTGCCCGCGTGATCCAGGCGAAGCATGAAGAAGGGCACACCACGGGCATTCGGGCGTTGCAGCGTTGTGAGCCGGTGACAGACCTGCTCATAGCTTGCGCCAAATCGGTGTGTGAGTACGCCTAGATCGTAGCCGAGCGCCTCCGCCGCCTCGTGGAAACTGCGGTAGGGCATAATGACGGCGGCGGCGAAATAATTGGCGAGCGAAATTCTGTAAAGCCGTTTCGTCGTTTCGTCCGTTTCCTTGCTCTTGGCGACGATGGCGTCGAGCTGCGCGCCCGCTTCCACGAGGGCGAGCTGGAAAGCAATTTGAAACACCCGGCCCGGCACGTCCGTCAGTTCCGAGATCAATAGTTGTTTCCTGTGGCGGTCGAAGCGGCGCAGCGTGTCGCGCATCACGTCGATAGGCAGAATGCGCACAAGAATGCCATGGCGCTGGCGCAGCCGTTCGGAAAGCGCGCGGAAGAGATCGTGCGCCGGAGCATCCACGTCATCGCGTAGCTTTTCCGCGGCCGTTTCCAGTTCGGGGAAATGATTGCGGGATTCCTCGATCAGATCGCGCACGCGCTCGACCGGATTAGCGACGAATTCGCCGTTCTGGTCGCGATCGGCGAAGCGCGAAGCCGCAATCGTCTCGCCGCGCCGCGCTTCGGTGTAGGCGCGGTAAAGGCGCTGGATGGCGTTGGTGGCGCCGGGGCAAAGCTCGGCGAGGTCGTGCAGTTCCTGTTTCGGCAGTTCGATCTGGCGGAACAGGGGATCGCTGAACACCTCGTTCATTTCCGCGAACACCTTGTCGTCGTCGGCGGAGGCAAGCTCGCGCAGGTCGACATCATAGGTCTCGGCGATCTTCAACAGGATCTGCGCCGTCACGGGGCGCTGGTTGCGCTCGATCAAATTCACATAGCTCGGCGAGATGCTGAGCGCTTCCGCCATCTCTGTCTGCGACAGGCCAAGCTGACGCCGGATGCGCCGGAAGCGCGGTCCAACGAACAGCTTGCGAGCGGGAGTCTCGGTTTTTTGTGACAATTGTTACATCCGTACTGGCATATCAGTGTGAATTTTACAGCATGGCACGAATTACAGGCAAGATTCAAAAACACCACTGTTAAGCGCTTTTATCGCGCGTTAGAGAAAAAGTACATGCTCACACAATGAAATTGTCACTTCTGTAATAATCAAGAGGGAAATACGATGTCGAAGCTTTCTTTCAACGGGATCATTCCGAACGCGCCAAGTGGCCGTTTCAACGGCATTGAGCGCACTTACAGCCCCGAAGACGTGCTGCGCCTGCGCGGCTCCGTGCAGGTGAAACATTCCCTCGCAGAGCGCGGCGCCAACCGGTTGTGGGAGCTTCTGCACAGCGAGCCCTATCTGCCCTCGCTCGGCGCCATGACCGGCAACCAGGCGGTCCAGATGGTCCGCGCCGGCATGAAGGCGATTTATCTCTCCGGCTGGCAGGTCGCCGCCGACAGCAACACCGCGGGCGCGATGTATCCGGACCAGAGCCTCTATCCGGCCAATTCCGGCCCGGAGCTTTGCCGCCGCATCAACCGCGCGCTTTCCCGCGCTGACCAGATCGAGCACGCCGAAGGCGGCGCGAAGCGCGACTGGTTCGTGCCGATCATCGCCGATGCCGAAGCCGGCTTCGGCGGGCCGCTCAACACCTATGAGATCATGAAGGCCTATATCGAGGCGGGCGCCGCCGGCGTTCACTTCGAGGACCAGCTCGCTTCTGAAAAGAAGTGCGGACACATGGGCGGCAAGGTGCTGATTCCGACGGCGGCGCACGAACGCAATCTGATTGCGGCACGGCTCGCGGCGGACGTTTCCGGTACGCCGACGATTGTGATGGCGCGCACGGATGCGGAAAGCGCCAAGCTCATTACCTCGGATGTCGATGAGCGCGACCGCGAATTCGTCACCGGCGAGCGCACGCCGGAAGGCTTCTTCCGCCTGAAGCCCGGCACGGGCCTCGCGCATTGCATCAAGCGCGGGTTGTCGTTCGCGAAATACGCGGATTTGCTGTGGTGGGAAACTTCCACACCGAATCTCGACGACGCGAAGAAATTCGCCGAAGCGGTGCAGAAGCAGTTCCCCGGCAAGATGCTCTCGTACAACTGCTCGCCGTCCTTCAACTGGCGCGCAAATCTGGATGAGGCGACGATCGCCAAATTCCAGCGCGAGCTGGGTGCCATGGGCTACAAGTATCAGTTCGTGACGCTTGCGGGCTTCCACTCGCTCAATCTCGGCATGTTCGATCTCGCCGACGGTTTCCGCGATCGCGGCATGGCGGCCTACTCGGAATTGCAGCAGGCGGAGTTCGCCGCCGAGAAGCGCGGCTATTCGGCGACCCGCCACCAGCGCGAAGTCGGCACCGGCTATTTCGACCTCGTGAACCTCACCATCAATGGCGGCGGCTCTGAAACCACCGCCATGCACGAATCCACCGAAGCAGCGCAGTTCGAAACAGGCGCTCATTCCGTCGCGGCGGAGTGATCGCAGTCACGTCACGCAAAGGAGAAAAGCCATGTCACGCCGGTTCTGGGTTATTGGCGGCGAATACAAGACGGTCAAATTCGACCAGATGGTCGATGGCACCGAAAGGCTTTTCGGCCCGTTCGTGGATCGCGGCGAGGCCGAGAGAACCTGGAGAATGCAATCGGAGCGGCACCGTTCCCAATGCTGCACGCGCTTCTCCATCGTTGAGGAAAGGGCTTTGGCAGCGGCGAGCTGAGACGCCGCATGCCCCTTCTGGCTCGCGGGTGCATCCTCCCCCGCGAGCCAGCTTTCTTTTTCTTCGCGGCGATTTCCTGCTAGAGGTGCCGCATGACCGGCTACACCGAGCAGGAACTTCAGGAAGCGGAGGCCTATGCGAGCGCGCATACGGCGCCGGGCCGCGCTTGCGGCACCTGCACGATGTGCTGCAAGATTCCGCGTATCGACGTACTCCAGAAGCCCGCCGGAAAATGGTGCGTGAATTGCGCTCCGGGCAAGGGCTGCAAGATTTATGAAACGCGGCCAATCATCTGCCGGCGCTTCCTCTGCGTCTGGATGCAGAATCCGAATATCGGGCCGGAATGGAAGCCCGAAAAATCCAAGATGTATCTGAGTTATGAATTGAGCGGCGAGCGTCTGGCCGCCCATGTCGATCCGGCTGCTCCGGGCGCCTGGCGGAAGGAGCCCTATTACAGCGATCTCAAGCGGTGGTCGAAGGAAGCCGCCCAGCGTGAGCATCAGGTCAGCGTGTTCATCGGCCGCCATGCGATCGTGATCCTGCCCGACCGCGACGTCGATCTCGGCATTGTCGGTGAGGATGAGGTGATTGTCTCGACGAAGGAAAAGCGCGGCGACAAGTTTGTGCTCGGCGCCGAAAAGGTGAAGCGGGATGATCTGGAACGGCAGCAGAAAGAATGGGACGCCGCCCGTAAGCGGAATTCGATGCCAACCTTCCAGCCGAATCCGGACTGGAAACCTTCCTGACCCCGGTTCTTTGACAGGCCGGGAAGCGGGTGTAACGTCGGCAAAACTTCAGAAATTCCGGGAGAGCGAAATGGAAGCCGCCAACACCAGCATGATGACGAAATCCGCCGACTCCGTCGCGGGTGCGGTCACGCCGGAGCGCGCGGCCTATTATGAAAAGATCGGCAAGAAGAACCTCGCGCCGCTCTGGGAAGTGCTGAAGGGACTGGTTCCGGCGGAGCCGAAGACACCTTGCGCGACCGCGCTCTGGCGCTTCGACGACGTGAAAAACATGGTGATGGAAGCGGGCGCGCTCATCACCGCGAAGGAAGCCGAGCGGCGAGTGCTGGTGTTTGAAAATCCCGCGCTGCGCGGCCGCTCGCGCATCACGCAGTCCCTGTATGCCGGTTTGCAACTCATCATGCCGGGCGAAGTCGCGCCTGCGCACCGGCATACGGCCTCGGCCATTCGTCTGGTGCTGGACGGCGAGGGCGCTTACACGGCGGTCGACGGCGAAAAGACCATCATGCGCCGGGGCGATTTCGTGATTACGCCGAACTGGGCGCCGCACGATCATGGCAATACATCCAGGGAGCCGATGATCTGGCTCGATGTTCTGGATTTGCCGACGGTGAATTTTTTCGACGCCGCTTTCTCCGAGCATCTCGAAATGGAGAAGCAGTCGAACACCCGCGAGGACGGCGACAGTTACGCGCGCTTCGGCTCCGGCGTGCTGCCGGATGGCGCCAAGACGCTGAACCGCAGCCCCATCATCAATTATCCCTATGCGAAGCTGAAACCCGTGCTTGAGCGCATGGAAGCGGCGGGCGAGATCGATCCGCATCACGGTGCGCGCGTGCGCTACGCCAACCCGTTCAATGGCGGCTGGGCCACGCCGACCATGGGCGCGCAGCTTGCGATGATGCCAAAGGGCTTCAAGGGCAAGGATTACCGCTCAACCGATGGCACCATTTTTGTGTGCCTCGAAGGCGAGGGCACGACCAGGGTGGATGGCGAGACGCTGGAGTGGGGTAAGAACGACGTATTCGTGGTGCCGTCCTGGAAGCGCTATGCGCACACGACGAAGGGCAAGAGCGTGCTGTTCTCGATTTCGGATCGCCCGGCGCAGGAATCGCTCGGCATCTGGCGCGAGCAGAACTAGGGCTCAGTCGTTCTCGCGTTTGTAAACATCGTCCAGCCGGATAATGTCATCCTCGCCGAGATAGCTTCCGGTCTGCACTTCGATCAGTTCGAGCGGCGTGTCGCCTGGATTTTCCAGCCGGTGAACTTCGCCAAGCGGAATAAAGGTCGATTCATTCGGTTTCAGGATCGCCACCCGATCCCCGATCGTGACCTTTGCGCTTCCATTTACGACCACCCAGTGCTCGGCGCGGTGCTTGTGCTTTTGCAGCGAAAGCTGGCCGCCCGGGTTCACGATGATCCGTTTGACCTGAAAGCCTTCACCGCGATCCACGCCCTGATACGAGCCCCACGGGCGGAACACGCGCGAATGGGTGTGGGCTTCGACCTTCTTTGCCTGATGCAGCTTTTCGACCAGCGCTTTCAAATCCTCGCTGCGCGATTGGTGGGCGACCAGCACGGCGTCGTCCTCCACGATTACAACGAGGTTTTCCACGCCGAGGAGCGCGGTCAGCTTTCCGGTGGTCGTGGCGTAGGAATTTTTTGAATCCAGCAAGACGACATCGCCCTTGACGGCGTTGCCTTTCTTGTCGCGGGAAGCGAGCGACCAAAGCGCCTTCCAGCCGCCAAGATCCGACCAGCCGTAATCGGCGGCGATGACGGCCGCGCGCTTGGTGCGCTCCATCACGGCGTAATCGACGGATTTCTTTTCGGTCTCTCCGAAAGCGCCGGGATCGAGCAGCAAAAAGCCGAGGTCGGTCTTGATACCGCTCACTGCGCGCGAAACCGCCTTTGCGCTTGCATGGGAAAACGAATTGTATTCGCCAAGGAAAATATCGGCGCGGAACAGGAAATTACCCGAGTTCCAGAGATAGCCTTCCTTCACGTATTTTTTTGCCTTGGCGGCATTCGGCTTTTCGATGAATGCATGGACCTCGCGCGCGGGTTTTGTGTCTTTGAGCGGTTTGCCCGGCTTGATATAGCCGTAGCCCGTGGCCGGATGATCCGGCTTCATGCCAAAGGTCACGATCTTTCCCGCCTGCGCGGCGGGGATCGCCTTCCGCACGGACTCGATGAATTTCTGCGGCGAGCGAACGTAGTGGTCCGCGGCCAGCGCAAGCATCAGCGTTTCCAGCCGTTCTCCTGCGGCGATCATGCTGGCCGCAGCGATGGCAGGCGCGGAATCGCGGCGCAACGGCTCCAGCACGATGTCGGCATCGACGCCGATTTCGGCGAGTTGCTCCCGCACCAGAAACCGGTAATCGCGGTGGGTGAT
The DNA here is from genome assembly GCA_964620215.1 of uncultured Hyphomicrobiales bacterium. Classification (GTDB taxonomy): domain Bacteria; phylum Pseudomonadota; class Alphaproteobacteria; order Rhizobiales; family Xanthobacteraceae; genus JAUSIF01. Next base: position 20,343 of record CAZUJE010000005.1, on the reverse strand, counting down.
GACGAGCGGTTTACCGAACAGGGTTTTGTCGCCGACGCGGCGGAGGGTTTCCTGAAGGCTGGAAAATTCGCCGGTGAGGCGGAGAAACTGTTTCGGGAAACTGTCGCGCGACGAGGGCCAAAGCCGGGTGCCGGCGCCGCCACACAAGATCACCGGACGAACGAGGCCCGACATTGAATCGCCCTCAGGCAATGGCCGTTTGCAGCTCTTGAAACTGGGTCTGGTACAAGGCGTGGTAGCGCCCGCGGCGGGCAATCAGTTCGTCGTGCTTGCCCATCTCGACGATGCGGCCGCCGTCCATCACGCAAATCTTGTCGGCCGCCATGATGGTTTGCAGGCGGTGGGCGATCACCAGCGTGGTACGCGAAGCCTGCAACGCTTCGAGTGCGCGTTGCACTTCGCGCTCGGATTCGGAATCGAGCGCGGCGGTCGGCTCGTCGAGCAGGAGGATCGGGGAATTTTTCAGGAATGCCCGTGCAATGGCGATGCGCGCGCGCTGGCCGCCGGAAATCTGCACGCCATGCTCGCCGACCTGCGATTCATAGCCTTGCGGAAAGCTCTGGATGAAGTCGTGCGCATGGGCCGCCTTGGCCGCCTTCACGATTTCTTCTTCCTGCGCACCGAGTTTGCCGAGCGCGATATTGTCCCGCACGGTGCCGGAGAACATGAATACGTCCTGGCTCACATAGGCGATCTGTGAGCGGAGCGATTGGCGAGAAAACTGCGCCACGTCCTGATCATCGACGAAAATCTTGCCGGTTTGCGGATCCCAGAACCGCTCCGTGAGATTCATGATCGTTGATTTGCCGGAGCCGGACGATCCGACCAGCGCGGTGGTCTGGCCCGGTTCAGCGATAAAGGAAACGCCGCGCAGCACCGCCTCCTCCGCGCGATACCGGAATGAGACATCGCGGAACTCGATCCGTCCGCGGTTGACGTTGATGTTCGGCTTGCTGGTTTCGTCGTGCTCGGCAGGGAGGCTGTCGATGGTGTCGAACAGATAGCGCGTAAGCGTGAGCGCGGCCGCAAGTTCAATCTGGAGGCGCGCCAGGCGCTTGGCCGGCTCATAGGCGAGCAGCAGTGCGGTCACCACCGAGAAAAACTCGCCCGGCAACTGGCTGCCCTTCAGCACGCCGTGGCCGGCATACATGACGAAGCCGGCGATCGCGAAGCCGCCGAGCATTTCCATCACCGGGCTGGAAAACGCCTTCACGCGGGCCAGCTTGTTCTGGTTGCGTTCGACTTCCTCGATGCTCGCCGACATTCGCTGCCGCATGACGTCCTCGAGATTGTAGGACTTCACGATGCGGATGCCCTGCACGGACTCCTGTAGGTTCTTCAGAATTTCCCCGGTGCCGCCGAACTGCGCGCGCATTGCATGACGCGCGCGGCGCGACAGATTGCGGATGAAATAGACCGATATGGGCAGGCTGATCATGCCTGCGATCATGATGATCGGGTCTTGCAGCACCATCACGATCACAAGACCGGTGAGGGTGAGGAGGTCGCGGCCGATGCTGGTGACCAGGAGATCGAGCACGGTGCGGGCGCCGGCGGCGCCTGAATTCAGCCGGTTCAGGAATTCGGTCGAATGGCGTTCGGCGAAGAAGGAAACGCCTTGCGAGAGCATCGAGTTGTATAGACGGCGCTGATAATCCGCGATGATCCGGTTGCCGATCCGCGCCAGGGTGGTCATCTGGCCGTAGGTTGCGAAGCCCTTGATCGTGAACAGCGCCATCAGCGTGCCGCCCAGCACCCAGATCGCGGTGTAATTTCCTTCGACGAAAATCTTGTTTACGACATCGCGCATCAGCCAGGCGGCGAACGCGGTGCAGCCGGCGACGACAGCCATGTAGAAGAACGCACGAAGATACCGCCAGATGTGCTTGCGCCCATCGGTCTTGATCAGCCGGGGAACAATGACCTTCGCGTCATCGCTGAAAACGCGGGACAGCCGGTTGCGGATTTTTTCCATAAACATGCGGGTGTTCATTCAGTGTCGTATGGCGGCGCACAATGCGGTTTTTGCGCACAGTGTCAATTCGATAGGCCGTAATTGCGAAAGCGCCGAGGCTTTATTTGCCGCCGAGGAGACGCTGCAATTCAGCCCTAAATGCGGGAGCCAGATCGCTGCGTTCCAGCGCATAGGCGACGTTTGCGGAGAGGAATCCCAGTTTGGAGCCGCAATCGTAAGTCTGCCCCTCGAATTTCAATCCGTAGAAGGGCTGCCGCTGCGACAATCTAATCATCGCGTCGGTGATCTGGATTTCGTTTCCCGCACCCCGTTCCTGCGCGGACAGCATGTCGAAGATCTCGGGTTGCAGGATATAGCGGCCGGTAATGATGAGATTGGAGGGGGCTTGTCCGCGCGGCGGCTTTTCGACCATCGAGGTGATCTCGATTGCGTCGCCCTTCTTCTTGCCGGTACCGACCACGCCGTACATATGGGTCATGTCGTCGGCTACTTCCTCGACCGCGATGATGTTCGAGGCCTCGCCGACGGCGAGATAGGTTTCAATCATCTGCGCGAGGCAACCCTTCTTGGCGTGAACCAGCACGTCGGGAAGCAGCAGCGCGAACGGCTCGCGCCCGACGAGTTCACGCGCGCACCAGACGGCGTGTCCCAATCCCAGTGGCGACTGCTGACGGGTGAAGCTGGTGGTGCCGGCGCCCGGGAGATCCTGCTCGAGCGCTTCGAGGTCGGACTTCTTGTTGCGCTCCTGCAACGTGACTTCCAGTTCGAACTGGCGGTCGAAATGGTCCTCAATCACCGACTTGTTGCGGCCGGTCACGAAAATGAAATGTTCGATGCCGGCGGCGCGCGCCTCGTCCACGACGTATTGAATAAGCGGGCGGTCCACCACCGGCAGCATTTCCTTCGGCATGGCCTTGGTGGCGGGCAGGAAGCGCGTGCCCAGCCCGGCGACAGGGAAAACAGCCTTGCGGATTTTCTGCATGGGTAAACTCGCGGGATGGCGAACGGCACTGGCCTGACGGTTCTATGTCCCGACTCGCCCCCGTTTGGCAAATGATCCACAGCGCTTGCCGGTACAGCGCAGTTTCTGCATGGTCCGCCTATGAATGGTCCCATACTGGTATTTGGTGCCCGCGGACAAATCGGGCGCGAATTTGTGGCGCTCGCCACCGCGCGCCGCGCGCCCGTGGTGGCGTTGTCGCGCGCCGACGCCGACATCACCAATGAAACCACCGTGCGAACGGTAATGGACATCCACAGACCTTCCGCTGTCGTGAACGCCGCGGGATATACCGCGGTATCCAATGCCGAACGCGAACCGGAGGCGGCGCATCTGGGTAATGTGGTTGGACCCACGGTGCTCGCGACCGCCTGTTCCGATCTTTCGGTGCCGTTCATTCACATCTCGACCGATTATGTTTTCGACGGCACCAAAAAAGCCGCCTATGTGGAAGGCGACCGCGTGAATCCGCTTGGCGTTTACGGACGCACCAAAGCGGAAGGCGAGGCGAAGGTGCGTGAGATCGCGAAGCGCCACGTCATCCTGCGGACGGCCTGGATTTACGGAATCTATGGCCGCAATTTCATGAAAACCGTATTGCGTCTCGCCGCCGAGCGCGACGAATTGCAGATGGTGACGGATCAGTTTGGTTGTCCGACCGCGACCATTGACATCGCTGAAGCCTTGCTGGTGGTCGCCCGCAAACTGCCGGAAAAAGTTTCCAATGCCGGCACGTTTCATTTTGCCGGAACAGGCTCGACATCGTGGTGCGGTTTCGCCGAGGAGATCGTGAAGCGGCAGGCGGTTTTCACCGGCCGCTCGCCGAAGGTGGTTCCGATCAAGGCGGCGGAATATCAGGCATCGGTGAAGCGGCCGCCAAATTCTGAACTCGACTCTTCGAAATTTTTCAACGTATTCGGCTTCCGGGCGCGGCCATGGCAGGAGCGTGTGGCGGAAATCGTCGCGGTTCTGTCGAAAACAAAAACGCCGGACGCGGCGCAGCCGACAAGTTAGTCCGGCCGTCCGATGCTGGTGTAGCGGAAGCCCATCGCTTTCATTTCTTCCGGACGATAGATGTTGCGAAGATCAACCACGACCGGTGACTTCAGCGATTTCTTCACCTGATCGAGATCGAGCGCGCGGTAGGCATCCCATTCCGTGAGGATCACCAGTGCGTCGGCGCCCTCGATCGCCTGATAGGCGGTGGCGCAGAATTCCGTGCCGGGCAGCATCGGCTTCGCCTGTTCGATGCCTTCGGGGTCATGCGCGCGAACTTTCGCGCCGGCAGCCTGCAAATCCGGCACCAGTGCCAGGCTCGGGGAATCGCGCATGTCGTCGGTGTTCGGCTTGAAGGTGAGACCGAGCACCGCGATGGTCTTGCCCTTCAGGGGTCCACCGAGGGCTTTCTCGACACGCTTTGCGAGAGATTTCTTGCGGCTGTCGTTCACCGAGATAACGGTTTCGACGATTGTGACCGGGGAATCAGCTTCCTGCGCGGTCTTTACGAGCGCCAGGGTGTCCTTCGGGAAGCAGGAGCCGCCATAGCCCGGCCCGGCGTGCAGGAATTTTCCGCCAATGCGGTTGTCGAGGCCGATACCGCGCGCGACTTCCTGCACATTCGCGCCGACCGCCTCACAGAGATCGGCGATCTCGTTGATGAAGCTGATCTTGGTCGCGAGAAATGCGTTGGCGGCGTATTTGATGAGTTCCGCCGTGCGGCGGCTGGTGACGATGATGGGAGCCGCGTTGAGATAAAGGGGCCGATAGACTTCCACCATAACTTCGCGCGCGCGCGGGTCGTCGGTACCGATCACGATGCGGTCGGGCCGTTTGAAGTCGGCGATGGCAGCGCCCTCGCGCAGAAATTCCGGATTGGAGACGACCGCGATTTCGTCTTTGGGCTTCACTTCACGGACGATTTTTTCAATTTTGTCGCCGGTGCCGACCGGCACGGTGGATTTCGTGACGATGACGGTGAAATTCTCGGCGCACTCGGCGGCTTCGCGGGCCGCCTGGAAAACATAGGTCAGGTCCGCATGGCCGTCTCCGCGGCGGGCGGGTGTGCCGACCGCGAGAAACAGTACTTCGGAGTCCCGCACCGCCGCCGGGATATCGGTGGAAAAGGAGAGACGCTTTTCCTTAACGTTGCGTGCGACCAGTTCTTCGAGGCCCGGCTCGAAGATCGGCATGATGCCTTTCTTCAGCGCCTCGATTTTCTTCGCGTCCTTGTCGACGCAAATGACGCGGTGGCCGAAGTCGGCGAAGCAAGCCCCGGAAACAAGCCCCACATAGCCGGAGCCGATCATGGTGATGCGCATGAAACTATCCCCTCAACGCGCGGGGGATTTCGCACGGCGACGGTTATCGGGCAAGCGCGGAAAAGGTTTTAAGCTGCCGCGTAGGACTTCGCCGCGTGTTTGCGCTCCCACTTGAGCGCATGTTCGACGATGGTCGGCAGATAATCGAGCGCTGGTTTCCAATCCAGCGCGGAGCGGATGCGGGCAGCTCCGGCCACGATGGCGGGCGGGTCACCGGCGCGGCGCGGGCTCATTTTCACCGGGAAATTCATGCCGGATACCCGTTTCACCGTGTCGATTACTTCGAGCACCGAATAGCCGGTGCCGTATCCGCAATTCAGCGTCAGCGTGCTGCCGCCCGCGCGCAGATGACGCAAGGCTTCAAGATGTGCAGAAACCAGATCTGTCACATGGATGTAATCTCGCACGCAGGTTCCGTCCGGAGTCGGATAGTCGGTGCCGAAAACTTCCATGCCTTGGCGTTTGCCGACGGCGGTTTCGCACGCGACCTTGATGAGGTGAGTCGCGTTCGCGGTGAGCTGACCGGAGCGGCCGAGCGGGTCGGCGCCCGCCACGTTGAAATAGCGGAGCGCTACATAATTCAGCCCATAGGCGACGGCGCTGTCGCGCAGCATCCATTCGGTCATCAGTTTCGATGAACCGTAAGGCGAAATCGGAAGCGTCGGGGAATCTTCGCTCACCGGCTCGAGGCCGGGGGTGCCGTACACGGCGGCGGTGGAGGAAAATACAAAGCGATTCACACCGGTACCCAGCAGCGTCGAGAGCAGCGCGCGGGTCTTCACGGTGTTGGCGAGATAATAGTCGAGCGGGTCGGTCACCGACTCCGGCACAATGAGCTTGGCCGCGAAGTGGACAACTTCCTCGATTTTGTATTCGGCGATCAGGCGCTGCACGAGCGCCGTGTCCGCGACATCGCCCACGACCAGGCGCGCCTGCGGATGCACACAGGCACGAAAGCCGGTCGAGAGATTGTCGAGCACGACCACATCCTCGCCGGCGTCGATCAGGGCGAGAACCATGTGGCTGCCGATATACCCGGCACCGCCGGTTACAAGCACGGCCATGAGCAGTCTCCGTTCGACTGCTCATCTACAAGACCCGTCTGAAAGTCTTTTTAAAATGATCGTGGCTTTTTCACTCGAAAAGTAAGAAAGCGTTAGCCTTACTTTTTGGAGCGCTCGACCAGGCGTGTGGTGCTCTGGCCCGCAAGCGTTTCCACGATCAGCACTTCACCGCCGTAAGCCTCGACGATCTCAAAGCCCACCACCGTGTCCCTGGTGTAATCGCCGCCCTTTACGAGCACATGCGGTTTGACCTTGCGGATCAATTCGACCGGGGTGTCCTCTTCAAACAGGGCCACAAGATCGACGGCCTCGAGTGCCGCGAGCATCTGTGCGCGGGAGATTTCATCCTGCACGGGCCGTGTCGGACCCTTCAGGCGTTTGGTCGAAGCGTCGCTGTTCAGCCCGACGACCAGCCGGTCGCAAGCGGCGCGAGCTTCGGCCAGCACCTTTAGGTGACCCGGATGCAGGAGATCGAAACATCCGTTCGTGAATCCGATGCGAAGTCCGGCCATGCGCCAGGCATCGAGGCGTTCATTCAAGGCATCGGTGTCGAATGCCAGTTTTTCCTCATAGGCGCGAAGTGCATCGGGCAGCAGGAACGTGCGTAGTTCGCTGTAGGTAGCCGTCGCCGTACCGCGCTTGCCGACCACCACGGCCGCGGCGGCATTGGCCGCGCGGGTCGCCGCCTCGAAATCGGCTCCGAGTGCCAGCATGGTGGCGAAGGTGGCAACCACCGTGTCGCCCGCACCTGAAACGTCGCGAATCTTCACGGCGAATGCGGGAATATGGATCGGCTCCGCTCCCTTGCGGACAAGCGACATGCCCTCTTCGCTGCGGGTGACGAGGAGCGCCTCCACATTGGCGCTTTCGCAAAGTTCGAGTGCTGCCTTCACCACTTCCTCCGTCGTGCGGACATCGCGGTTCACCGCGCGCGAAAGCTCGGCACGGTTCGGCGTAATCACCGTTGCCCCTTTATAGATGCTGTAGTCGTTGCCTTTCGGATCGACGACAACGGGCTTCTTCGCCTTCCTGGCGGCGGCGATCAGTTTTTCGATCACGCGCGGCGTCAGCACGCCCTTGCCGTAGTCGGACAAAATCAGCGCGCCGCATTTCGGCAGCGCGGCTTCCGCGCGGGCGATCACATCGGTCTCGCGATCCTTGTCGAGCGACCGTCCGTTTTCCCAGTCGGCACGGAGCAAATGCGTTGAATAGTGCTCTGAGACGAAGCGCGTCTTCATAGTGGTGGGACGGGAGGAATCGAGCACCAGATGATTTTCCACGCCGCCGATGTTGGTGAGCGCGGCGCCGAGCACGCGGCCCGCCTCGTCGCTGCTGATGACGCCGACCAGAATGCACTGGCTGCCGAGACTGCCGATATTCAGCGCCACGTTGGCGGCGCCGCCCGGCGCAATCTCCTCGCGGCGGGCGCGCAGCACCACCGTTGGTGCTTCCGGCGAGACGCGCGCGACATCGCCGTAAACATAACGGTCGAGCATCACGTCGCCGACGCACAGGATCGTCTGGCGTGTCAGATCGGCAAGCCGTTTTTCAAAATCAAACATTCAGGAATCCGGACGGTCAGCGGTAGGGATCGGGGCGATCCAGATAATTCGTAACATAATCCTCGACGGCTGCCTCGAGTGTCGTGAAAGGAGCATCGTAGCCCGCAGCCCGCAAGCGATCCATGCGAGCTTTCGTCAGATATTGGTAACGGCCCGAAAGCTCCGATGGCATCGGGATATATTCGATCTTTGGTTCTTTCCCGAGCGCCCTGAACAGCGCGGCCATCTGGTCGCGGAAGCTGCGCGCGGTGCCGGTGCCGACATTATAGATGCCGTTCACGTTCGGATGGTCCAGAAACCAGAACGTCATCGCGGCGGCGTCCTTCACATAGATGAAGTCGCGGCTCTGGCCGCCGTCCTCGATACCGGGACGATCTGACTTGAACAATTCGACTGCCTTGCCCGCCTTCGCATCGGGGAAGCGCTTGGCCAGCACGCTTTTCATTTCGCCCTTGTGATATTCGTTCGGGCCAAAGACATTGAAATATTTCAGGCCCACCCATTGCGGTGGTAGTGGCTGTTTGGCGCGTGCGCGTTCAGCTACGGCAATGTCGAAGCGCTGCTTGCTGCGGCCATAGAGATTGAGCGGTATCAGTTTCGAGAGACCTTCCACGCTGTCATCGTCGTCGAAGCCCTGTGTGCCGTCGCCGTAAGTCGCGGCGGAGGAGGCGTAAATGAACGGTGTTTTGTTTTCGGCTGCCCAGTCGAGCAACTTCATCGGCAAATCGTAATTCGCCGTCATCACCGCTTTCTCGTCGGTGACCGTGGTCGAGGAGATCGCACCCATATGCAGGATCGCGTCGAGCTCGCGGCCTTCGAGCCAGCGCGCCAGGTCGCCCGGCTCCAGCAGCTCGCGGAATTTGCGCTTGCGGAGATTTTTCTCCTTGCCGTCGCTGCCCATGTGATCGTCGATCGCAATGTCCGAGACGCCGCGCTCATTGAGCAAGGCGACGAGGTTCGATCCGATAAAACCGGCGCCGCCGGTGACGAGGATCATGCGATAACCTTAACGCCGCTGGGCGCGCGGCGAGTGCTTCTTGCCGCATGAATGCGCGCTAGGCAACGCCGCGGGAGGCCTGAAATCTGGACAGTTTTCAGCCCCGGTGGTACGCGCTGCACAGCGGGAGCCATTCATGGACGAGGCCGATCTCAATTACGCGCGCCGCCACCTTGCGGAATCGCAGGAGGCGTTGTCGGCGGCGAATGGCGATCCCTTCGTAAAAGAGATGATCTCGGTGGCCGACGCGATCTCGAAGTCGCTCAAGGCCGGCGGCAAGATCCTGATCTGCGGTAATGGCGGGAGTGCTGCCGACGCGCAGCACATCGCGGCTGAATTGATCGGCCGTTTCGAGAAGGAGCGGGCACCGCTCGCTGCCATCGCGCTCACCACGGACACATCTGCCCTGACGGCCATCGGCAACGATTACGGCTTCGATCATGTCTATGAGCGGCAGGTGAATGGGCTCGGCAGCAGGGCCGACGTGCTGATCGGAATTTCGACCTCGGGCCGTTCCAAAAATATCGTGAAGGCGCTGGAAGCGGGCCGCGCGCGCGGGCTGGTGAATATCGGCTTCACCGGCAAGGACCCCCGCGACATGACCTCAATCTGCGACGTGATCCTGCACGCACCTTCCGACCGCACGGCGGTGATCCAGCAGATTCACATCACGGCGGCGCATGTCATCTGTGGTCTTGTCGAGCGCCGCCTTGCGGGAGCGGGAAAATAGTGGCGCAGCCCACGAGCAAGCCCGCGGTGTTCTTCGACCGCGACGGCGTGCTCAACATCGATCACGGCTATGTGGCGCGGCGCGAGGACTTTCAATGGGTCGATGGAGCGATCGACGCGGTGAAGATGCTGAATGCGGCAGGCTGGCATGTGTTCGTAGCCACCAACCAGTCGGGCATCGCGCGCGGCCTCTATAAAGAAGAAGAGATGCACGCGCTGCATGACTTCATGAAAAGCGAAATGATGAAGCACGACGCCTATATCGACGACATCCGCTTCTGCCCGTATCACCCCGAAGGGACCATTGCCGAATTTCGCCGCGTCTCCGACTGGCGGAAGCCCGGGCCGGGCATGATCCTCGACCTGATGAAGCACTGGCCGGTGGACAAGCAGGCGAGCGTGCTGATCGGCGACAAGGACACCGATATCCAGGCCGCCATTGCCGCCGGCATTCGCGGTGTGAAATTCAGCGGCGGCAATCTGGCGGATTTCGTGCTGCGTCAAGTCTTGAGTAAATAGTCCGATGCTCGCGCCCGACAAAAAAGAGAACAGCCCGATCCTGCTCGTGCCTTACGTCTGGATCGGGGATTTCGTGCGCTGTCACTCGGTGGTGAAGCTCATCAAATCGCGCACGCCGGAGCGGCCCATAGACGTCTGGACTTCTTCGCTCTGCGCGCCGCTGCTCAACTACATGCCGGGCGTGCGCAAGGGCATTGTATTCGACATTCCGCGCAGGAAGCCGGCGCTCGCGCTGAACTGGCAGCTTTCCAAAATCCTGCGCCGTGAGCATTACGGCAAGGCGATCATCACTTCGCGCAAATGGAAAGCCGCGCTCGCGCCGGCACTGGCCGGAATTCCCGAGCGCGTCGGCTTTGTCGGTGAATGGCGATATGGATTGCTCAACGATATGCGGTACGGCGAAAAGGATTTGCCGCGCATGATCGACCAGTGCGCGGTGCTGGCGCTGCCGCGCGAGATGCAGGCGCAGGGCGACTGGCCGCTGCCGGAAGTGATAGTCCCAAAAGACGAGATCGAGGCTTGGCTCGCGAAAAACAATCTGTCCAATGAAAAGCGCCCCATCATCGCGCTGTGTCCGGGCGCGGTGGGCAAGGGCAAGCGCTGGCCGGAAATAAATTATGCCGATCTTGCCAAACGTCTCACGCGCGATGGCGCGTCGGTATGGGTTGTGGGCGGTCCCGGCGAGAAGGAATATGCGCAGGTCATTTCCGCGGGCGGACAATACGCACGCGATCTCACCAGCAACGATCTGCGCAACGGGATCATCCAGCTCGCCGCCGCCGATGCGGCGGTCTCGAATGACTCAGGCTTGTTGCATGTGACGGCCGCCATTGGCACGCCGGTGGTCGGCTTATTCGGACCCACCAGTCCGTGGCACTGGGCGCCGCTCAATCCGATTCCCGCGACGATTGAAGCGCCGTGGCCGGAAGGTGCTGACAAAAAAGATTTCACCGTGCGCACGACCGAGGACATTCCGGTCGAGGAAGTCTATGCGGCCGTGAAGAAAGTTCTCAGTTCCCGCTGACGTGCTGGATGGCGTCGATCACCGCGCGCGCTTCCGGAAGTCCGCTCGCCGCTCCGACCATTTCGATTGGACCGGGTCCGGTCGGCTCCGCCGTATGCGATTTCACGATAGTGAAGACTGCAACGACCGGCACGCCAATCGCCGCTGCGATATGCAAGAAGCCGGTATCGACTCCGACAATGAGTTTTGCCGCCGCGATGTCATGCGCGACATCGATGATCGGTTTCCGTTCCGGCACGCGCGCGCCGGGGATTTCGGCTTTCAGCCGTTCGCTGCGCTCGCGCTCTTTCGGACTGCCCCAGGGCAACACGACTTCCAGTCCGCTGGCGGCCATCGCGCGGCCCACCTCGATCCAGCGATCCTCCGGCCACTCTTTCGTTTCCTTGGCCGTCGCATGAAACAACATCGCATAGGGCTTTGGCGCGATCTGCTTGAACTGCGCGCGGTCAAAACCGTAATCCGGTTTTCCCTGCGGCTCGTAGCCGAGCGCGCGCGCTGTCAAAGTTCGATTGCGCGCGATCACATGCAGATCCCAGCCGACCTTGTGGTTCACATTGTAAAAGCGCGCCGCCACCGGCTCGCGGATGCTTTCCTTGTCATACCCATGACTGACGCCATGCAGCGCCTTCGCCATCAGTGCGGTACGCATTAGCCCCTGCGTATCGATGATGGCGTCGAATTTGCGCGCCCGCATCTTGCGCATCGCGTCCCGCGCCTCGCGCCAGGTCGCGCCTGAAAACAGATTTTTCCGCCAGCGGCGCACGGCGATTGTGACGATCTCATCGACCGATGGATGCAGCTTCACCAGCGGCGCATAAAGCTCGTCCACGACCCAGGTAATCCGCGCATCGGGAAAGCGCGCCTTGGCGTCGGTGACGGCCGGCATGTGATGGAGGATGTCCCCCATCGAGGAAGTCTTGATGAACAGGATTTCCTTCATCGCTCCCGCCGGAACTTTCTACGCATTTTGCATAGGCAGTTGCGGGCAGGGGTGCAAGTTGCGACACTCCGGGAAATCCTAGGGATTCGACCATGGCAACTACGCTCGCCTCATTGAAGATCAAGCTCTTCACGGACGGCGCCGAAAAGGCGCAGATCGTGGAAATGGCTAGGCTGCCTTATATCGCGGGCTTCACAACCAATCCGTCGTTGCTGAAAAAGGCGGGGGTGAAGGATTACGAAGCTTTCGCGCGCGATCTGACCGCAGCGGTACCGGACAAGCACATCTCCTTTGAAGTCATCTCCGACGACATGGACGGCATGATCGCCGAGGCGCGCCTCATTACGACCTGGGGCAAGAATGTTTACGTGAAAATGCCGGTTATTAATTCGCGCAATGAGCTGGTCACGGAAGCGATCCGCCAACTCTCGGGCGAGGGGGTGAAGATCAACGTCACCGTGGTCTGCACCGAGGACCAGGTGATCCGCGCGACTGACGCACTTTCCAAAGGTCCGGGCGGCATTGTTTCCGTGTTCGCCGGACGCCTCGCGGATTTGGGTGTCGATTATGTGCCGGTGGTTACGACGGCGGTAAAAGCCGCCCGCGCCACCAAGCAGGTTGAAGTGATCTGGGCTTCCACACGCGAGGTGTGGAACGTGATTGAGGCGGACCGTATGGGCTGCCACATCATCACGGCCCCCGCTGACATCCTGAAGAAGCTCCCGGCACTCGGCACCAAGACCGCTGAGGATCTGTCCCTGGACGGCGTGAAGGCGTTTTGCGCAGACACCGCCGCCGCGGGCCTCTCTCTCCCTGCCGCATCCCGCAGAACGGCTGCGGAATAAGCTCTGTAACCGTTTGTCACGATTTGTGAGGCGGGCTGTGGAATGCCAAGGTCGCCTCGGCCAATGGGCCATGCTAGTTAGCCCTGCATACTGGGGGTCTTAATTCACATGACTGAAGGCAAGCGCGGCAACGCGGGCTCAAGGAACCATGTGCGCATCGGCGTCATCGGCGCCGGAATCATGGGCCAGAACCATGCGCGCGTGCTGGCTGAACTCCCGAATGTCGAACTCGTCGGCATCGCCGATCCCGACCGCAGCAATGCGATGAAAGTCGGGAAGGCGCTCGGCTGCGAAGCGGTCGCCGATCATAACGCCCTCATCAATCTCGGCCTCGATGCCGTCAGCATCGCGGCCCCGACCCACCTGCATCACCAGATCGCGCTGGATTGCATTGCCGCCGGCAAGCATCTCCTGGTCGAGAAGCCGATTGCGACCACGGTTGAGGAAGGCCGCACCATCGTCGGCGCCGCCAAGCGCGCCGGCGTGACCTTGATGATCGGCCATGTGGAGCGTTTCAACCCGGCCGTAGAAGCGATCAAGAAGGCAATCAAGGGCGAGAACATTCTTTCCGTCGCCATCACCCGCGTCGGCCCGTTCCCGCCGCGCATGTCGAATGTCGGCGTGGTCATTGATCTCGCCGTGCATGACATCGATCTGATCCGCTGGTTCACCGAATCCGAAATCGTGGAAGTGCAGCCGCAGCTCTCATCCGTGCGCGCCAAAGCCGAAGACATCGCACTCCTTCAGTTCCGCACAGCCAACGGCGTGCTCGCCAACATCAACACGAACTGGCTGACGCCGTTCAAGGCGCGCACGGTTCACGTCGCGACCGAGCATAAATATGTGATCGGCGATCTAATCACGCGCCAGGTCACCGAATGCTCCGGCTTCAAGGAAGACGGTAGCTATTCGATGAAACACCTTTCGGTCAGTCACGCCGAGCCGCTTCGCTCCGAGTTGATCGCATTCATCAGCGCGATCCGCAGCGGCGATGCGCCCGCAGTCACCGGCGAAGAGGGTGTCGCGAGCCTTGAGGTTGCGATCCAGTGCCTGAGCGGCACCGAGACGGTCACCACGCGGAAGGCCGCGCTGCGGGTTGTCGACAGCAAATGAATCAGCACACCAAGCCTGAAACGGCGCCGATTCCGTTCATCGATCTGGGCGCGCAGCGCAAGCGTATGGGCGGCGCGGTGGAGGAAGCCATCGCGAAAGTAGTCGCGAGCGGCCAATACATTCTCGGCCCGCAGGTCGGTGAGCTTGAAACGCAGCTCGCGAAATTCGCCGGCGTGAAGCACGCCATCACCTGCTCGAGCGGCTCCGATGCGCTGCAGATGGTGCTGATGGCCAAAGGCGTTGGCTCCGGCGACGCGGTGATTTGTCCTTCGTTTACATTCTGCGCTACGGCGGAAGTCGTGACGCTGCTCGGCGCCACGCCGGTGTTCGCGGATGTCGATGCGGATACGTTCAACATCAATGCGAAAAGCACCGAGGCCGCGATTGCCCGCGCCGAAAAGCTCGGCCTTGAAGTGAAGGCGATCATGCCGGTCGATCTGTTCGGGCTTTCCGTGGATCACGACGCGATGGCGAAAATCGCCGAGGACAACGGCCTCTTTGTGCTCGACGACGCTTGTCAGGGGTTCGGCTCGACCTTCAAGGGCAAGCAGGTTGCCTCGCTCGGTCTTGCATCGGCGACGAGCTTCTTTCCGGCGAAACCGCTCGGCTGCTACGGCGACGGCGGAGCGGTGTTCACCGGCAACGATGAACTGGCGACGATCATCAAGAGCATCCGCGTGCATGGCGCGGGCTCCGACCGCTACGACAATGTGCGTATCGGTATCACCGGACGCCTCGACACGATTCAGGCAGCGGTGCTGATCGAGAAGCTGAAGATTTTCCCGGAAGAGATCGTGGCGCGGGACAAGGTTGCCAGGCGTTACAACGAAGGCCTGGCGAAATCCGCTGCCGTTCCGGTCGTCCCGCAGGGCCATACTTCCGTGTGGGCGCAATACACAATCCGCCTGAAGCCCGGCCAGCGCGACGGCTTCGCCAATACGCTGAAAGAGCAGGGCATCCCGACCGCGATCTATTATCCGAAGCCCCTGCACAAGCAGACCGCCTATAAGGACTTCCCGGTGGCCGAAGGCGGCCTGCCCATCAGCGACAGGATCGCGGACGAAGTCATCAGCCTGCCGATGCACGCCTATCTCGATGAGCCCACGCAGGACCGCATCATCGAGGCCGTGAAGCGCGCTCTCGCTTAATTCCCCCGATTCACTGTAAACCGTATCCCCGATGATACGGCGCATCTTCACCGTCGGCGGCTGGACGCTCATTTCGCGCGTCACCGGATTCGTTCGCGACGTGGTGATGGCGGCGGTGCTGGGCGCGGGTCCGATTGCCGACGCATTTCTAGTTGCCTTCCGCCTGCCCAATCATTTCAGAGCTATTTTTGCCGAAGGCGCCTTCAGCGCGGCCTTTGTGCCGTCCTACGCAAAGACGCTTGAGCAGGAAGGCAAGGATGCCGCGCGCGCATTCGCTGACAGGATCGCGTCGGCGATGGTCGTGCTGCAAATTGTCCTGCTTGGCGTGGCACTCGCTTTCACGCCCGCGATTGTCTCGCTGCTGGCGCCCGGTTTTACGCGCGATCCGGCGAAATTCGATCTCGCGGTGGCGCTGACGCGCATCACGTTCCCCTATCTCGCGCTGATGTCGATGGAGACGCTGATCGCCGGGACACTGAACGCCAACCGCCGCTTCGCGGCGGCGGCGGGCGCGCCGGTGCTTCTGAACATCTGCATGATCTCCACGCTGCTGATGGCGGCATTATTTCCGACAGCGGGTCATGCCGCTGCGTGGGGCGTGCTCGCGGCTGGCGTGTTGCAGGCGATGCTGGTCGCGGTGGATGCCGAGCGAAACGGATTTGGTTTGCGTTTTGCGTGGCCGGTGCTTGACGACAAAACGAAGAAATTTCTGAAGGCGCTCGGTCCGGCCATCATCGGCGCGGGCGGCGTGCAGCTTGCATTGTTCGCTGACACGATCATCGCGACCTTCCTGCCGACAGGCGCGCTCTCCGCGCTTTATTACGCCGACCGCATCAACCAGCTTCCGATCGGCGTCGTGGGCATCGCGATTGGAATCGTTTTGCTGCCGGAAATGTCACGCCGTCTCGCCGCGGGCGACAAGGCGGGTGCCGCCGACGCGCAGGGCAGGGCGATCGAACTTTCCTTGCTGATCGCTATTCCATTCGCGGCGGGAGCCATCGCGATTCCCGATCTTGTCATGCGTGCGCTGTTCGTACGCGGCGCGTTCACCGAGAACGATGCGCTCGCCGCCGCCGCGACATTGGCCGCTTACGGTATCGGATTGATCCCGTTTGTGCTGATCCGCAGTTTTGTGGCGCCTTTTTATGCACGAGGCGATACCGCGACGCCGGTGAAAGCGGCGCTCATTGCCGTGTTTGTGAACATCCTGCTGAAAATCGTTCTGGTCGGCCCGCTCGCGCAGGTTGGCCTGGCACTTGCCACGTCGGTCGGTGCATGGATCAATCTTGGCATACTGGCGTTCGCCGCGCGGCGCATGGGATTTGAAAGCGGCGTGCGCTCCGTGGAAATGCTGATGCGGCTTGCCGCGGCAGGTTTGTTGCTGGGCGGCGCGTTGTATGGTGGTGAAATATTGATCGGGTCAGCTCTTCCGGCAACGCATGGCTTGCGGGATGAACTGTTGCTGTTGATTTTATTGACTTCAGGCGCGTTGATTTATGTCGGGATTGTGATGGTGCTGATGGGGCGTAATTGGCTTCGACAACTCACCCGTGATAATCAAACACCATCAATTGCAACCAATCCGCCCGCGAGCGAGTAGCGTCAATATTGCGGGTTCCCCTTCGCGCTCCTTCGCGTTATTAAATTGCGAAACTCGTCAGGCAGCTAAAAATGAACCGTTTATTTTCGTTGCGGCTATGGGCCGGAACGCTTGTTGTCCTCGCGATTGCGGCTTGCAATGAGAGCGCACAGAAAGGCCCGCCTCCTGGTCCGCCGGTCACGGTCGCGACGCCCGTAAAGCGTTCGGTGGTCGAACGCGAGGAATATGTAGGCCGTTTCGTCGCCGTGAACTCGGTGGAGATTCGCGCGCGTGTTTCCGGCTACCTCGAAAAAATTCAATTCGAGGACGGCCAGCTCGTTCAGGCCGGCGCTCCTTTGTTCCTGATCGATCCGCGTCCCTTCCAGAATTTGCTCGACCAGGCCAAGGGCGTGCTCGCGCAATCGAAAGCCCAGCTCGCGCTCACGACCGCGGATCTGGGCCGCGCGGAAAAGCTCGTCCGCGACAAGACGATCTCCGAACAGACCTTCGATCAGCGCGTACAGGCCAAGCGTTCGGCGGAAGCCTCGGCGGAAGCCAATGAAGCGGCGGTGAAACAGGCGGCACTCGATCTGCAATTCACCGAATTGCGCGCGCCGGTAACGGGACGCATCGGCGACCGCCGGGTATCACCCGGCAACTACGTGGCAGGCGGCACGCTGGGAACGACGACGCTGCTCGCCACCATCGTGTCGATCAATCCGATCCGTTTTGAATTTTCCTTCAACGAATCCGATTACCTGCGTTTTGCGCGCTTGCAGAACCGCGGGTCGCAGGCTTTCGCTCGCGACAGCGATACGCCGGTTGAACTGAAACTGCTCGATGAAAAGGATTTCAGCCACAAAGGTTCGATCGACTTCGTGGACAATGTGATCGACCAGTCGTCCGGCACGATCCGCGGCCGCGCCGAGTTCCGCAATCCGGAAGGCCTGTTCACGCCCGGCATGTTCGCGCGCATCCGCATTCCTTCTTCGCCGCCGTTCGAGGCGCTGCTGGTTCCCGATAGCGCCATCGGCAGCGAGCAGACGCGGAAATTCGTCTATGTCGTCGATAAGGAAAACACTGTCTCGCAGAAATACGTGACGCTCGGGCAGATCGACGGCGGCCTGCGCGTGATCCGCGACGGGCTCAATGAAAACGACGTTGTGATCGTGAACGGCCTGTTGCGCGCCCGTCCCGGCGCGAAAGTCACCCCGGCGAAGGAAGGCGAGACGCCGCCCGGCGCACCTGGTGGCGTTCCCGGCGCCGCAAAGGGCGCCGACAAGGGCGGCGCTGACAAAGGGAAGAAATAAGCCCCGATGAAGCTTTCGCATTTCTTCATCGACCGGCCGATTTTTGCCTCCGTGCTCTCGATTGTGTTCGTGATCGTGGGCGCCGTGAGCTATCTGCGTCTACCCGTCGCGCAATATCCCGAAATCGCCCCGCCGGTCATTAACGTCACCGGGCAGTATCCCGGCGCCAGCGCCGAGATCGTGGCGGCTACCGTGGTCGCGCCAATCGAGGAGCAGATCAACGGTGTCGAAGGCATGTTGTACGTCTCGTCGAACTCGACGGCGGACGGACGCTTTTCGATTTCAGTGACCTTCGACATCGGCGTCAATCTCGATATCGCGCAGGTGCAGGTGCAGAACCGCGTTTCGGTCGCGCAGCCACGCCTGCCGCAAGACGTGCGAAATATCGGCGTCACGGTTTCGAAGAGTTCTCCCGACCTGATGATGGTCGTGCATATTTATTCGCCGGACAAATCGCGCGACTCCCTGTTTCTGTCGAACTACACCAACCTTGAAGTGAAGGATGTGGTGACGCGCATCGACGGCGTCGGCTCCATCATCATTTTCGGCGCGCGCGATTATGCGATGCGTGTCTGGATCGACCCGGCCCGGCTGCAAACAATGAATCTGACCGCCAGCGACGTGACGGCGGCGCTCGCAGCGCAGAACGTGCAGGTGGCTTCGGGTATTCTGAACCAGCCGCCCGTTGCCAATCAGCGCGACTTCCAGATCGCGGTCCGCACCCAGGGGCGTTTTCAGGATCCCGTCGAATTCGGCAACATTGTCGTGAAGCAGACACCGGCCGCGGTGGTGCGGCTGCGCGATGTGGCGCGCGTGGAACTTGCCGCGCAGGATTACGGCACGATTTCCTATCTGAACAAGGACGAGGCCGTCGCCATCGCCGTGTTCCAGCGTCCGGGCTCCAACGCGATTGCGACAGCGAACAACATTCGCGCCACCATGCAGGAGATTTCCAAGAAGTTTCCGGCGGGCGTCGTGCATACGATCATTTACGACCCGACGCGCTTTATCGCGGAATCGGTGCAGGCGGTGCTGGAAACGATCATCGAGGCGATCATCCTGGTCGTGCTCGTGGTGATCCTGTTCCTGCAAACCTGGCGTGCGGCGATTATCCCCATTCTGGCGATTCCGATTTCGCTGATCGGCACCCTGTTTCTGATGGCGGCCTTCGGCTTCACTATCAACAATCTGACGCTGTTCGGCCTCGTGCTTGCCATCGGCATCGTCGTGGACGACGCCATCGTTGTCGTTGAAAACGTCGAGCGGAATATCGAGCGCGGGATGAGTCCGCGCGACGCCGCCTACAAAACCATGGAAGAAGTGGGTGGTGCGCTGGTCGCGATCGCGCTTGTGCTGTGCGCGGTGTTTGTGCCGGCGGCGTTTATTCCCGGCATTTCCGGCCAGTTCTACAAGGCGTTCGCGCTGACGATCGCCGGTGCGACTTTGATTTCGCTCTTTGTCTCGCTGACGCTTTCGCCGGCGGTCGCGGCATTGCTCCTCAAGCCGCATGGCAAGAAGGAAAAGCCAAAGCCCTGGGAAGCGCCGATCCGCAAGTTCTTCGAGTATTTCAACTGGGGCTTCGACAAGTTCAACGAGCGCTTCAACTGGATCGTCACGCGGGTGGTGCGGATGACGACGATCATGCTCGTCATCTATGTCGGCATCATCGCATTCGGCCTCAACGAATTCCGCCGCACGCCGACGGGCTTCATCCCGCAGCAGGACCGCGGCTATCTGATTATCATCGCGCAGCTGCCGCCGGGCGCATCGCTCGCCCGCACTGCCGAGGTGATGAAAAAAATCGGCGACATCACTCTGACCGTGCCCGGCATCACCAACGCTGTAAACATCGTCGGCTTCTCCGGCGCCACCTTCACGCAGGCGCCGAATGCGGGCGCGCTGTTCGCGGTGCTGGAGCCGTTCGATCAGCGCGGCGGCGACAGTTCCAAATCCGCCGACGCGATTCAGCGGCAGTTGTTCCAGAAGCTCGCCGGAATCCAAGAAGGCTTTGTGCTCGTCGTGCAGCCGCCGCCGGTGCAGGGCATCGGCAACGCGGGCGGTTTCCGCATGATGATCGAGGACCGCGCCGGCCGCGGGCCGGAAGCGCTGCAAGGCGTCGTCTATGCGATGATGGGACGCGCGGCGCAGACGCCGGGTGTCGCGCAGGTGTTCTCGCTGTTCGAGACCTCGACGCCGCAGCTTTATCTCGATATCGACCGC
>CAZUJE010000004.1:0-54854 GCA_964620215.1 uncultured Hyphomicrobiales bacterium | reverse complement strand
CGCCCCAGGCGTATTCCGCATCCTCCAGCCCGCCGCGCGCGGCGAATTCCCATTCGGCTTCGGTCGGCAAATCCTTGCCCGCCCATTTCGCGTAAGCGAGCGCGTCGGAATAAGCGACATGCACGACCGGATGATTGTCGAGGCCGTTGATATTGCTCTTCGGCCCATAAGGATGGCGCCAGTCGGCGCCCTTCAGGAAATTCCACCACTGGCTCCAGTCGTGCAGATTGGCGACGCGCTCCGGCGGCAAAAACACAAGCGAGCCCGCATAGAGCATGTGCGGCAGCGCACCCGGATAATCCTCGGCTTTTGGAACGATCTCCGCGAAGGTGACATGGCCGGTCGCCTTGACGAATTCCTTGAACTGCCGGTTCGTGACCGGCGTCCTGTCGATCCAGAATGGGTCCACGATAACGCGGTGGACCGGCGCTTCCTCGGGATAATGTGTCTCGGAGCCCATGCGGATCGTGCCGCCGGGAACCCGGATCATATCGTGTGGCTTTGACTCAGCCGTCCGCTCAGGCCGGGCTTCCAGCTCGACGTTCATTGGGCCTCCGCGCGAAGATCATCCGCTTTCGGAGGCCGGAGCCGTATCGGGATTTCACCTGAAAGAGTTCAGAATTATCACTGACCGGTCCGGAATGCCGGCAAAGCGCGTTTCAATTCGGGGCAGGTAAAATCGCGTTGATGACGGTTTTTTCGCCGGTGTCTTCCACTTCGAGCCGTCCGCCGATCTGGCGAAGCCGCTCGCGGATGCCAAGAAAGCCCGCGCCAAGTTTGCGGGCTGTTCCGTTCCCGGCTCCATCGATCGTCAGCACGATACTTTCACCCGAATCCGCCAGTACTCGTCTGAGCGTGATACGGGGGACAACGCCGCCGGAATCCTGCCGGAAATTTCCAAGTGTCTCTTGCGCGAGGCGAAACAGCACAAGCTCCGCATCCGGCGGCAAACGGCCGGCATCGGCGGCAAGCTCAAGTTCGACCGCGATGCCGCTGCGCTTCGCATATCCATTGACATAGGAGCGCAGCGCCAGCGCCAGACCCGATTCATCCAGCAACGGCGGATAGAGCAGATAGGACATATTGCGCAGATCGCGGATCGACTGCTGGATCAGATCGTCCAGCTGCGTGAACAGAGGCCGCGCGGATTGCGGCACATCGTTTTGCAGACGGGCGGTGATGAGCGTGGCCGCGCTCAAATTCTGCGCGGTGCTGTCATGCAGATCGCGCGAGAACTTTCGCCGCTCCTGATCGTGCGCCCGCAGGAAAGTGCCCATCAGTTCCCGCGCGGCGCGCTCGGCATCGCGCAACTGTTCGACGGCCGCGCCCAGCAAAAGCACCGGAATCGAAATGCCAATCAGGAAAAGCTGCAAAGCCAGCACGCTTTTTTCCGGACTGCTGTCGGTAAAAGGGCTGGCGCCACGGGAAGCGCACCAGATCGAAACGACGGTGAGAATCAAAATCGCACCGCTGGCGCCCCGTGCGCCGAAACGGATCGCGGCCCACAGGATGAACGGCAACGGCAAATACAAAACAACCGGCATCAATCCATGTCCACCGGCGCCGACGCTAAAATGCAATCCGGCAGCGCAGGTCACAACAAGCAGAAGCGCGAGCAGAACCGCTTCCAGTTGCCGGGATGAGACTGGCTTGAGCGGCCATTTCGGCGTTTCGTTCAGCCAATTCAGGAAAACCGGGCCCAGCGTGAGCGCGCCCAGCGCGTTCGCCACATACCATTGCAGCCAGTGGGTCCAGTAATCGTCGAACGAACCGCCGCCCAGTATCTGCACGAAGGCGCCGCCCAGGGCGGCGACCGCCGGACTGACGCCCGCGGTGATCGTTATGTAATGAAGCGTCTTGCGGAAATTGCCGAGCCAGGGCGGACTTTCCAGCACACGCTGCACGGCCAAAGCATTCAGCAGGACTACAAAACAGTTGGTGACAAAGGCCACCAGAAGCTGCTTCGTCTCCATGCCGACGCCGAGTTCGGCGATCGTATGCGCCGGAAATGCAAAGGCGATATAACGCCACCAATGCTCGCGCGGCACCGCCAGCAGCGCGCAAAACAAAATGATATTGGGCGGCCAGAACGGCGCGAACACCCGGTCCGAAAGCGTGCCGATCAGGAATGCAGCTTGCGCGCCGAGATAATAAGCGGCGGCAACCAGAAGCGGCCCGTAAAAACCCGCGAACATATCAAGCGGCCGGAGCAGCGCCGGACGGTTTTCGGTCGAAGTCATATCGTCGTCAGGCGCGAACGAGCGCGTCCTCCCTGCCCCGGTATGAAGGTAACGCCAGAAGCACAAACCCTGCAAACAACCAGAACTGGCTAAGGCTCAACCAGCCGATTGCGAATTGCATAACGGACGAGACCGGCGGTCGATGTAACCTGCAATTTACGCATCGCCGATGCGCGCTGGGTCTCGACCGTCTTCACGCTCACGCTCAAAACCGCGCTGATCTGCTTGTTGCTGTTTCCTTCCGCGATCAGCTGCACGACCACTTTTTCCCGTGGCGTCAGGACGGTCATCGCTTCATGGCCGCGCGACGCGAGAAATGAATCGAGCATCTTCTCCGACAGCTTGCCGGTAAAGAACGGCTTGTGGGCGATCAGGGATTGCACGGCTTCGATCAGATATTTCTTGGCGTCGGATTTAAGCAGGAAAGCGCGTGCGCCTGCCTTGAAAGCATCGCCCGCTACGGTGTCACTGTCATGCATGGTGAACATCAGGATTTCTGAGCCGGGCGCCCTCGTCCTGATCTGGCGCGTGACTTCAACGCCGTTCATCACAGGCAGCGAATAGTCGATGATCGCGACATCGGGCTTGAGTTCGGTGGCCATGGAGATCGCGGTCTTGCCGTCGCTCGCTTCACCGACGACTTCCCATCCTGACTGCGCCTCGAGAATTGCACGCAAACCGGAACGAACAACCTCGTGGTCATCTGCGATCAGAATGCGTGTCATCAAAAGCCTCGATGGGCGCCGGGTATCCAGTTCTCGATGTTCAACTGTCATGAAATCCTCACCCGAAGATACCCAATCGGCGTTGCGAGTAGACTATGCCAAACCCCTAATTCCGGAGGCGAAACACCTGAAATTTTGTATTGAAAACGAATGGTTTGATCGCCTTCCGCGGCCCTGATTCCGGTCAGTCCGGCTATTTTCTGGGCGCAAGCTGTCTTTCTTTGGTTTCCCGGACGCGCGGCAAGCTTTCAAACCCGCTTCGAACGCCGCCGGACGCGCGATGCGGTTTGCCCGGCCGCTGGCCGGTGGCGGCTGCCGGTTCTTTTTTGGTTTCGCGCGGCATTTTGGCCAGCGGAATACAGGCATAGATTTTCGTGCCGCCATCGCGGCCGGAAATACGAAGCTGCCCGCCGAACTGTTTCACCCGCGTCCGCATTCCGGGAACGCCAACTCCGAGCTGGGCGGCATTGTCCTTGCCGTTGCCCAATCCCCTGCCGTCGTCGGCGATGCGGATCATCAGATGCTTCTTTTTCAGCTGCAAGGTAATGCCCACTTCGCTCGCGTTAGCGTGGCGATGCACGTTGGAGAGTGCTTCCTGCACAATGCGCAGCACTGCGCGCTGCATCTCGATCGAAATCGTTTCAACGAACCGGGAGACTTCCATGCTGGCCTTGAGTCCAGTGCGGCTGGAAAATCCGTCCACGTAACGATTGAGCGTTGCCTTCAGCCCTTCGCGCTCGAGATTGGGCGGATACAGGAGATAGCTGATGACGCGAATCTCCTTCTGCGCCTCGTCCAGCGAATGCTCGATGTCATCGAAAAATCTGCTTGATCCGTTTCCGCCGGACTTGCGCCGGAGCGCCATCAGATTAAGGCCGGCGGCGGTCAAATGCTGCGAGGTGGAATCGTGCAGCTCGATCGCGATGCGCTGACGTTCTTCTTCCTGAAGCTTCAACAGCATTTCGGAAAGATCGTGGATTTCCGTCTGCGCCAGATGCGCTCGCGTCACATCTTCATGCACAACCACGATGCGCGCACGGCCATCGACGTGAAAACGCGCGACATTGACCTGATACCAGCGGGATGAATTTTTCTGTCCGGCCTCGCAGGTGACCTGAAATCCAATGCCGACTTCGTCCATCACGGCCCGCAATTTCGATTCCAGCCTGGCGATTTCAACCCGATTGATGAAATTGAGCGGATTGAGCGAGAAATACGGGCTGCCGACGCCCCCTTGCAATGTCCGGTTTCCGCTTTGCTCCATCATCCGGCACCAGGCTTTGTTGGCGCGGAGAATGACGCCTTGCTCGTCGAGCAGAAGCACGCAGCCCGGCATTGCGTTCAGGGTTGACCGCAACAGGGATTCGGACGCCACGACGGACTGCTGCGCCTGCTTTCGTTCGGAAATATCGCGGAAGAAAATACTGAGGCCGTCGGCGGATGGATATATGTGAAAGTCCAGCCAGCGGCCGGGACGAACACTGGACGGCACTTCAAGATGTATCGCCCCCGTGCCCTTGAGCGCGTCCTGAAGTATTCGGGGAGGAAATGGAAATTTCTCCGAATGATCCAGACAACTTTTTCCAACCACCGCATCCCTCGACATGCCCGCCCATTTCAGCGCCGCTTCATTGATGTCCGTGACAACCATGTCGCGGCCGATGGTGCAGTAACAATCGCTGATGCTGGCGAGAATGGAACGCATGCGCCGGTTTGTTGCTTTGACGTTTTCTTCCGTCGCCCTGAGATGGGTGATGTCCCTGCATCCGCCGAGGAGGAGCGTGACGCGGCCGCTTTCCGGATCGCGCACCGGCGCGAGCTGGCTCGCCCAATGGCGCTTGCCGCCAGGCAATTCGAGAATTTGTTCGTAGCGGATCGGATTTCCGCTCTCGATGCATTCGCGGTAATGCGCGGTGACGATGTCGGCCGCTTCGGCGGGGAGACATTCGTGCGGCGACTTTCCGCGGACATCCAGATCCCTGATCCCGCTCAGTCTTTCGAGCGCGGGATTGATCCGCATATATTCAAATCTGCCGCTATCGGTGACGCGAATGACGTAAAGCGCCTCCGCCGAATGTTCCCAATAGGTCTGATAGAGCGTTTCAGCGGCGTGCAATTGCGCTTCGGTTGAGCGCAACTGGTCTTTCGCGTCGCTCGCCGATTTTCTCAACAGTCTGATCGGCCCCTCCAGTCCGCGCGCGGTCGCGAGGCTGCCAATCAATCCGAGAGATACGAGGGCGAGCGCCCACCAGAACAGGTTCCTCGTCGCTTCGTTCCAGGGTGCAGCGATAATGGCGGCAGGCACACCGGTGACAACCGTCCAGCCGGTCGACTCCGAGCGAATATAGGCAAGATAGGAAAGAGCGCCGGTAAAAGTCTTCGATTGGAAAAATCCGGAGCGCGAAACCGAAATCTGGCCGCCAAACTCTGAAATCACCGCTGGCAGAAACGAAAATTCAATACGGGTATCGACAATCGGTTTTTTATTACGATCGAGAACAACCGTGAACCAGCCTGGCGGAATGAGCGGGCGCTTGACGATATTCTCCAGACGCTGACCGGAAAGCGTATGATGCAGGATGTATTTAATGTCTCCGCTATCATGCCTGATCACGAGCTGGACGCCGACGAGTTCGGCTTTGGCAAGCGGTCCGTAGAAACGGCCACTGACGTTGAATTCCTTGTCGTGGAGAATGGCGAGTATTTGCGGCGACGTCGCGATCAACGGTCCGCCATCTTTGAACGTGCTGACAAGATAACGTTGCTTGTCCATCAGCGTGAACCAGGTGCCTTCCGAAACAGGCGCCCGCAACAATTGCTGATGGAATGAATTTATGTCGCCGCTTTGCAATGCGGGCGAAGTCGCCAGGCCGCGGAGAAGATGTTCGGCTGCGTGAACTTCCAGATCGAGCGCGCTGCTGACGGCATCGGCTGCGCCGGAAATCTTTTGCTTTATCGCGTGCTGTTCGGAAACCGCTTTGCTGAAGAGCAAAACCGAAATGGAAGCCAGTAAAACCGCTATGGTCGCAGAGATATAAAGGACAATGCGTAAGCGGAAACGCAGCGGAAACGTGCTTTTCCACTCATTCGCCGCCTCAAACGCCGAACTACTCATGCCACGTGACCGCACTCACGCCACCCCTCGACGTGCGCGGATGATAGCAACGCTGGCTATAGGGGGAAACACTTAAGAGCGATTAGGGCAGACTCTGACCGGAGCCGGTGGCGAATAGGTCAGACTACGAAAACTCCTGTAACAAGGGTGTTTTTCGCAGCACACGCAACGAAAATACCGCTCTACCGATTGGTACAACGCTAAAATTTGATCGATAATTTCGCGAACCCGGCGTTGCTAGTCGCCGGTGTAGCGTTTCCAGGTCAAATCGGGATTGAAATCCGTCATGCGCGCCGCGATCTGCGGCGTGCCGGGGCCGAGATCCTTCTCGAACACGACGCCGAGCTGATTTACGAGAAAAGTTTTCACGCCGGAATTGCCGTATTCCGCCGGCCAAGCCACCAGCGCGAAGCCTCCCGTCATTTTTCCCTGCACGACGTAATTGACCGCACCGCCCGGAGCGCTTGCCCCTTGCCGGCTCAGTACCTTGAAGTAATAGCCGTGATAGGGAACGCGCGACTGCCCGGGCGTATAGCCTTCGTCGGTCGCTACCGCGATAAATTCGCCAAGCGGACTTTCGTCCTTTTCATTCGTGGCCGGCCAGTACAGCCCGTCTTTCTTGCCGGGTGTGCTGATGATGCGTTGGGCATATTCAGCCTTGCCGAACTCCTTTTCGGAGAACTCCGCATAATCGTTCTGCGCCTCGACATAACTGAAGCACGTTTCAATTGTGTCCAGTTCGTTCCTGCCGATGCGGCGATACAGAATTTCCTGCCGGCCGGTTGCCGTATCGAAACGCCAGCCTGCGCCCGCGCGGACAACCGGAATTGGGAAGGGCCAGTCTTCGGCGCCGAGCAGAAGAACTGAGGTCTTGTCGTCCACTTTCTGGAGCGACTGTTTCGCCGCGTAGGCCGCGAGAAACAATTCGCGCGCGGTTTTGTCCGCCACTTCATCGCCCGAGGAGGCGATGTCGCGGCCGTTGGGGCCCAAAATCGTCAGCACGCGCGTCTTGTCCTGAGCCTTGACGGCGGCGACCAGGGACTCCGCCGCTTCTTCGGGGGTTTTGAATACCTGCTGCGCGGCCGCCGGAAGCACCGTAGCGAAAACAACCACAACAGCCAGAAGCAGATTCTGAAGATGAGCTTTGGTTTTCATGTTTGCCGCCATGTGAAGTTACCGCCTGCGTCCGCCGCCGCCGTGATGGCCGCCGCCCATATTCCGGCCACCGCCGCCGCGATTGCCGACACTTGCATGTCCGCGATTGCCTTCGATATGCGCCGCCCTGCCATTTCCTACGTTAGAGAAGGCGTCGTTCGATCCCGGTCCGCGGCCGCTCGACTGATGACGGTTCGGCACGTTTTGCGGACGATTGGCGTGTTGCTGACCGGCGCCTTTCTGGCCGAGATTCTGTTGGCCCTTCTGACCGATATTCTGCTGCCCGCCGCCCTTTGCGCCGGGCATCGACTGGCCGGCGCCCGGTTTCAGCACCTGCTTTCCGTCGTGGCCGCGAAAATCCATCTTGTTGCGGTCGAGCGAAGCGGTGCGCGCGCCATCCTTGGAAAATTGCTGGCGGACCTGATCGTTGTTGTAGCGCACGCCGCCGCGGTGATCGGTGTTGTGCACCCATTTATTGTTATTGTTGATGTTGATGTTGTTATTGATGCTGATGTTGTTGTTGCCCCAGTTGCAGTTTCCGCCCCACCATCCGCCATGCGAGACCCAGGCGGCCACGGCGACGCCGGTGGCAAAAGCCACACCCGTAGCGATGGCGGCACCCGCGATATAGCCCGGCGGCGGGAAGTAATAAGGTGGATAGGCGGGATAGGCCCAAGGCCCGTACACCACCGCGGGATTATAATAAGGAACGTAAACGACTGACGGATTCACAGGCTCGATGACAATGACCTGCTTGTTCTCCTGGGTCGTCTTCGTGACTTTCTGTTCCTTCGTGCTTGTCAGTTTGTTTTGAGCATCCGCCTTGCTACGCAGGCGCTGAACCGCATCCATCACATCGGCTTGCTGCGCCAGCACCGCGTCGCCCAGTTTCTGGGTCCAGTCCAGCTTGGTGCTCATCATATTGAGCACGGTGGGCGTCGCAGCGAGCGCTTTTACACTGTCGTCCCATTTCTGCTTGTCGATCGCCGCCTTCAAGGCATCATCCTTGAGATTCTTGTTGGCAGTGGCCCAGCGATCAGCCTCCACCACCTCCAGCGGATAGGTGGATGCGATCATCACCTGCGAAAGCAGATTGTCGGGATATAGCGCGACCGGCGAAAGCAGCTGGTCGAGTTGTTCGGGCTTGAGAAGACCCTTGGATGACGACTGCGCCAGCGCGGCTCTCACGCCGGCGATCCCGGTCACGGCAGGGAGCGATGCGATCAATCCGGCCAACAGCCAGCAAACAAGCTTCATCCGCATTTGCTTCTCCGCTCGGTCGGTTTCGAATTCTAGCATCCGTCTAGCGGACGCGAAGCCCCCCATAGTCCTGCCGGAACAGCTTCCGGGCCATCAGAACTTGACCCTAAAAGGGGCTGCGAATTTCCTGAGTGAACGCCGCCCTTACTACTTCATCCGATCGCATTTCCGCTGTCTTTATCGAAGACATGCAGGCGCTGCGGATCAAACATAATGTGAAACGATGTACCGATCTCGACGGAAGCATCGGAACGCACCTGCACGCTAATCCGTTTCTGATTCTGAAGTTCGACTTCGACCAGTTTCTCCGAGCCGAGCAATTCGACCAGTGAAACGGTGCCCGTAAGCGTGTTATCGCCAGCCACCGGTGCCTGGTCGAGATCCTGCGGCCGGACACCCAGAATAACCTTGCGCGAGGTTGCGCCCGCCGCCGGGGCTGGAACCGGCAGGCTGCTGTCCGCGAACACAAACCGCTTGTCCTTAATCTCGCCTTCCAAAAAATTCATCGGCGGGCTTCCAATAAAGCCCGCGACAAACAGATTTGCCGGCTTGCCATAAACTTCCGCCGGCGTGCCGAACTGCTGCACGACGCCCTGATGCATGACCGCGATCAGATCGGACATCGTCATGGCTTCGAGCTGGTCGTGTGTCACATAGATTGTGGTGGCGTTCAGATCGAGGTGAAAACGCCGCAGCTCGCCGCGCATGGTCACGCGCAGTTTCGCATCCAGGTTGGAGAGCGGCTCGTCCATCAGGAAAATATCCGGCTTCCGCACCATGGCGCGTCCAAGCGCGACGCGCTGGCGCTGGCCGCCGGAAAGCTGTGCCGGTTTTCGATCCAGTAAATGATCGATTTCAAGAATCCGGGCCACGCGCTCCACGGCAACGCCGATCTCGCCCGTGGGCGTGCCGCGCACGCGCAGGCCATAACCCAGATTCCGACGCACAGTCATCTGCGGATAGAGCGCGTAGGATTGGAACACCATCGCGATATTGCGGTCGCGCGGCGCCAGCTCATTCACCACGCGCTCACCGAAAAAAATGCTGCCGGCCGTGATTTCTTCCAGCCCCGCAATCATACGCAACAGCGTGGTTTTCCCGCAGCCTGACGGTCCGAGCAGGGTCACGAACTTCCGGCTCGGGAAGACAAGGTCGATGTCCTTGAGCACCTGAACCGCGCCAAATTGTTTGTTGATCTGTTCGAGCCTGACTTCCATTTCAACCCTTTACAGCGCCGGCTCCGAAGCCAGCGACGAGATGGCGCTGGAGCGCCATAAACAGAATCGCCATGGGGACCGTCATCAGAACGCAGGCGGCCATCAGCAATCCCCAATCCACATGCGTACCTTCAAAGAACAGCATCACCCCGACCGTGAGCGTCAGGTTGTCCAGCGAATTGATGAAGACGCGGCCAAACAGATAATCATTCCAAGACACGATCATCGCGAAGATCGATGCGGCAATAATGCCGGGAAGCGCAGTCGGAAGAACGATCTGGCGGAACACCTGGTAGCGCGAAGCGCCGTCAATCAGCGCGGCTTCCTCGATCTCGATCGGGATCGAGCGCATGAATGCCCACATCAGCCACATACAAAATGGAAGCGTGATGCAGACGTAACCGAATATCAGGCTCCACAGACTGTCGGTCAGATCCAGCCGCACCATCATGAGGAACAGCGGAAACACAAAAATAATAGACGGCACCATGTAGCCAAGCAGGCTGAAATACGGAACCGCGGTTCGTCCCCAGTATTTGAAGCGTGTCAGGCTGTAAGCCGCGAGCGTGGAGATGACGATCGAGATCAGCGTCGAGCCGGCCGTAACGATCACACTATTGATGAACCAGCGCGTGAAGAACTGCGCGGGCGTCGGCCCCGACGGCGCGGTCTGCTGTCCCGACTGATAATATTGCTGCCGTCCGGTGAGCAATGCCTGGTAGTTCTCGAAGGTCAGCGTATGCGGCACGAGGGTCGGCGGTGTGCTGAAGATTTCCGATTTCGGCTTCAGCGAAGTCGACAGCGCCCAGATGAGCGGGAAGCACACAAGGAAGGTCACGGCGCACAGCGAAGCGTAAAGTATTGCGTCGCGGGCCATGCGCCATAATTGTTTGCGCGTGAACGTCATTTGCCCTCCTCGCCGAATTTGGCGATACGCAGGTAAACGACGCTCCCGATAAACAACATCACCATCATCACCACGCCGGTCGCAGCTCCGACACCGAGCCGCAAACTCGCCATGGATTGCTCGAAGGAATAAACCGCGAGATTGAAAGTCGAGGTGCCTGGTCCTCCCTTGGTCAGGAGATAGATTTCCTCGAACTTGTTGAAGGTCCAGATCGTACGAAACACGATCACCACGATCAGCACTTCGCGCAATTGCGGAAGCGTCACGTCGAGAAAGCGGCGGACGAAGCCCGCGCCATCGACTTTCGCGGCATCATAGAGTTCGAGCGGGACCGTTTGCAGGCGCGCGAGCACGCAAATGACGACAAACGGCGTGTACTTCCACACATTCAGCATGATCGTGGAAGCCATCGCCATCGTCGGCGTCGAGAGCCAGTAGACCGGCTCCCGGATCAGGCCGCTGGAGAGCAGCGCGTAATTCACCACACCGATTTCCGGATTGAAGATCCAGCGCCAGATCAGCGCGATCACGACGGTCGGCACGATATAAGGAAACAGCAGCAGGCCACGGAAGAAGGCCATTCCGAACAGCGCGCGATGCAGAAGCATCGCAATGCCGACGCCGAGGATCGTCTGAAAGACAATCGACATAAACGTCCAGACAAACGCCTGCCAGAACGAATCCCAGAAAAGAGGATCCGAAAACAAAAACTCGAAATTCGCCAGACCGACAAACGCGGACAGATCGGGGCGCAGCGGATTGTAGCTGAAAAACGCCATCCGGATCGCTTCGGCGATCGGATAAACCATGAATACGAGCGCGGTCGCAACAAACGGCGCAATAAAGAGCAGACCGACAGTCCGGTCCGAAAATAAAATGGGAAAGCGTCGCATCAATCTGTCCAGAGAGAACCGGGCGGCACGAGGCCGCCCGGCATCTTGCCTCAACCCAACAGGCGGGCGTTTTCCTTGCGGATCGCTTCCAGTTCGCGGGCGCCCCACTTCGCAGCATCCTCGGGCTTCATGTTGTCGATGACAACCTTCTGCACGGTCTGCGCCAAGATCGAACGCCCGTGGACGTAACCCGCGAGCGGATTCGGTCCCTGCAACAGTTCGTTCGCGGTGCTGCTCGAATTCGCAAGCGAGGTGCGGAAATATGTATCCACCGTCTTCGGCTTCGACTTATAGAAGGGATGGTTACGAAGCTCCTCCGAATCCGCGATGTCGCGATAGGTCGGCGCCACGTTCGGCATCAGCGAGTGGCAATATTTGATCAGCCACTCCTTGCTTGTCTGCTGATAGGTGAGAGCCGCCTTCACTTCATCGATGAAGGGATTGTTCTGCGCGGGGATGCACCAGCCCTGGAAGTCGTTCCAGTTGCTGCGGCGTCCGGTCTTCGGGTGACGTGCGTGATTAAAGGCTTCGGTCGCCTCAAACACCGGCTTCGCCTCTTCCGCTGCGCGGCCGAGCGTGCGGCCCCAGTAGAAGCTCATGGCGGTTTGCCCCGTGACGTGCGCGTCGACGACCTGAAGGAAGCTGTATTCGACCGCGCCCTTCGGCATGTAGGGACGAAGCTCCTTAACGAAATTTAGGGCTTCGACTGTCTGCGGACTGTCGAACACGACCTCATATTTGTTGGCCGGATCGAACATGCGGCCGCCGGCCGAGTGCAACAGCGCAGCGAAGTGATAATCCGTGCAGAGATTGCGGCCCAATGCCATGCAGAAGCCCGCCATTCCCTGCTTCTTCTCGGAGATCGTCTTCGCCGAATTGAGCAGATCGTTCCAGTCCCACGTGTCGGGGTCCTTCAGCCCCAACTCCTTCACGATATCCATGCGGACAAGGAGCAGATGCGGCTGGTGATGAGCCGGAATGACAAATTGCTGACCCTTCCAGTTGCCCCAGTAATCCCACTTCACACCTTCGACGAGCCGGTTCTTGCCAATCTTCTCGACCAGATCGTCGACGGGCAGCAGCAGACCTTCCGCCATCATCTGCATTGCGATCGGCGATTCCACGCTGATCAGTGACGGCGGACGTTTGGCGGCAAGATCCGTCATCAGTTTCACATAGACGTTGTCCCACGGGATCGTCTCGATTTCGAATTTGAGACCGGGCGCGTTCTTCTGCGCCCATTCGTTCATGGCGGCGACACCGACACCGCCATACGGTCCCGGCTCGCCCCATACGCGAACCGTTCCGGTCTTGCTGCTCTGGGCGAAAGCCGGTTTTGATCCGAACAAGCCGTTGGCGCCCAGACCCAGGGCAGCGGCGCCGCCGAGAAATTCGCGGCGGCCGAGCCCGGTTTTGTTTGTTAGCTGGTCCTTGCCTCGCATTGTTACTCCCTCCTCGTTTTTGCGCGTTCCTAAGCCGCCGTTGTCTCGGCGGTACTTTTTGAGAGCGTGCGCAGATTGTCCTGCTGCCACGCGGAAATACGGTTGAGTGCGCGGACACGGCCGGCGATTTCGCCCCGCACATAAGGTTTGCGAGCCTCGCCGCCGGCAACCGCCTGCGCGGCCACCGCTTCGGCCACGAGCGGGCAAAGCTCGGTATCGAGCGCGCTCGGCAGAACATTGTCGGGCGCGAGCCTGCTTCCGACATGCGCTGCGATCGTCTTCGCAGCGGCAAGGCACATTTTTTCCGTGACCCGGCGCACGCACAAATCGACCGCGCCGCGCATGATGCCCGGAAAGGCAAGCACGTTGTTGCACTGGTTCGGAGAATCGAAGCGGCCGCTTCCGGAGATGGCCGCGCCGGCGGCAAGCGCATCGCGCGGCATGATCTCAGGTTCGGGATTGGCGCAGGCAAACACAATTGCCGATTTCGCCATGGAACGAATATGAGAAGCGTTCAGCAGCCCTCCCGTGCTCAGGCCGACAAAGGCATCGGCGCCGCGCAGTGCGTCGGTCAGCGATCCTTTTTGCCGTTCGCGATTGGTCCGTCCGGCGAGCGCCGCCATGTGCGGAAACGGCTGGTTCTGGTCGGCCGAAAGAATGCCATGACGATCGCAAACCACAACATCGCCGACACCCAAGGCAAGGATCAGACGCGCCGCGGCGGTGCCGGCAGCTCCGGCGCCATTCACCACGACGCGCATATTTTCCTTCTTCTTGCCGACAACTTCCGCCGCGTTGATCAGTCCCGCGGCAATCACGGTGGCGGTGCCGTATTGGTCGTCGTGGAACGCCGGCACCGAGAGACGCGCTTCAAGCTGCTCCATGGTCGAGAAACAATGCGGTGCCGCGACGTCCTCGAGATTGAACCCGGCGAAAGACGGCTCGAGTGCGGCAATGTGATCGGCAAGCGCTTCGGGATCTTTCACGGAAAGACAGATCGGCACGGCATCCAGTCCCGCAATCAGCTTGAACATGATTGCCTTGCCTTCCATCACCGGTACGGCAGGCAGCGGACCCGTGCGGCCAAAGCCAAGCACGGCGGTGCCGTCGGTCACCACCGCGATCGTATTCGCGCGATTGGTCAGCGTATCGACTGCGTGCGGATCGGCGGCAATCCGCTGCACGAGCGTGCCAACGCCGGGTGTATAAAGAGTCGCGATATCGCGCAGCGATCCCACCGTCACCTTCGGGACGACTTCCAGTTTTCCATGACCCGGCACGACATCCCGCACGGCTGCGATCGCCGATTCCGGCGTCACCTCCCAAACGGGATCGCGCGCTGACGTCATCGCGCACCTCGATTGCGTTGCTGGGAGTAGCGCTGTTCGCGGACAGTGGCGGTGATCTCATGCGCCAGCATGCCCTCGGTTGCACACATGCGGCCGATGATGGGGGCGATGCGTTCGCTGGCTTGCGGAGTGAGCCGCTGATAGGTGACCGTCTTCAGGAATTTTCCGACCCACAGGCCGCCGGTATAGCGGGCCGCGCGCCCCGTAGGCAGCGTGTGATTGGTGCCCACACCCTTGTCGCCGTAGGCAACCGTGCTTTCTTCACCAACGAACAGGCTGCCGTAATTTTTCAAACGGTCGAGGTAATAATCGTTACGGGCGGAAAAGACTTCAAGATGTTCCGGCGCATACCGGTCGCTCAACGCGATGGCCGCGTCGTCGTCATCGACTACGGCAACCTCGCCCCAGCGGGCCCAGGCCGCGCCCGCGACCTCCGCCGTGGGCAATGTAAGGAGTTGCCGCTCGATTTCCGCGAGCACTTCGCGGCCAATTTTCTCAGATGTGGTGATGAGCCAGGCCGGGCTGTCAGGCCCGTGCTCCGCCTGCCCCAGAAGATCGGTGGCGACGAGTGCGGGATCCGCACTGCCGTCCGCGATCACGAGAATCTCCGTCGGGCCAGCGGGCAAGTCGATGCCTACGAGGCCGAACAACTGACGCTTGGCTTCGGCAACATACGAATTGCCGGGTCCGGTGATCATGTCGACCGCCCGCATGCCGACGCGACCATAGGCCATCGCGGCAAATGCCTGCACGCCACCGATACAATAAATTTCATCGGCGCCGGATTCCGCGAGCGCGTAAAGCGTCGGAGCGTAAATTCCTTCGCCTTTGCGTGGAGGTGCTGCGCCGATCACATGACCGACACCCGCCACTTTTGCAGTCGCTACGCTCATGATCGCGGCCGAGATCAGCGGATATTTTCCGCCTGGAATGTAACAGCCCACGGTCTGCACCGGAATAATCTTCTGGCCGAGCGTTATGCCTTCTCCAAACTGCGCCTCGAATTCGGACAGCGAGTCGAGCTGGCGTTTCGCAAAGTCGGTGATCTGCTTCTTGCAGTAGGCAAAGTCCTCCTTGAAGAGGGGACTGACCTCGCGCCGCGCTGCGTCGACCTCGGCTGCCGATACGCGAAAATCGGGGCGGCTCCAACCGTCGAGTTCGCGCGCATAACGGCGAACCGCGTCGTCACCGTTCCTGTCGATATCCTCCAGCATTCCGCGGACATATTCGATGAGTTGGCGGTTGTCCTCGCGCGAGCGGGGAGCCACCTGCTTCAGATATCGCACCTTGCCATTCATGATCACGAATGCACTTCCAAAATGTAACCGGTTACATTAGTGTCCCTTCCACCAAGCAGGCTGTCAATACGCCCCTTCGCTTTCGCCTAACGCAATGAAAAAGCCCGAAAAAAACATCACCGTGCGATGGCTCGCGCGAAAAGCCAATGTATCGGTGGCAACTGTCAGCCGCGTGCTGCGGCAGCCGGAGGCGGTTGCGCCGCGCACCCGCGAACGGGTCTTGCAGCTGATCGAACGCCACCGTTTCGTTCCCGATGGCCGTGCCGCGACTTTTTCTTCGCGCCAGTCCGGCTTGA
Organism: uncultured Hyphomicrobiales bacterium; assembly: GCA_964620215.1. Classification (GTDB taxonomy): domain Bacteria; phylum Pseudomonadota; class Alphaproteobacteria; order Rhizobiales; family Xanthobacteraceae; genus JAUSIF01. The sequence goes on along the minus strand of CAZUJE010000004.1, from coordinate 38,957 downwards.
TTGGATTGATCGTGCCGACGATCTCAAACTCAATCTATGCGGAGTTCACGGAAGCGATTCAGAGCCGGCTACAGGAAGCGGGGCTGAATCTCTTGATCGCCAACGCGAATTACTCATCGGAAATCGAGAGTGCAATCATCCGCAAACTGATCGAGAGCCGCGCGGAAGGCGTAATACTCACCGGATACAAACGCGATCCGGCACTCTATCAGCTGCTGCGGCATTACAAGATCCCGTTCGTCGTGACCTGGTCGACGAGCCCAAAACGCACTGTGCCCGCGATTTCTTTTGACAATCGCACCGCCGCCACCGAGGCGACCGAGATGCTGATCAAGCTCGGGCATCGGCGCATCGGCTTGATCTGTGGCATCACCGCAATCAATGACCGCGCGGCGCAACGCCTGCACGCCTACCGGGACGTTCTGGCCCGGCACAAAATTCCATTCGATCCCGATCTGATCGCCGAGCGGCCCTTTGAAATCGAGGCGTCGAATGAAGCGGCAACCCGTCTTGTCTCGCTGGCAAAACCGCCCACCGCGATCTTCTGCGCCAACGACATCCAGGCGCTCGGCGCGCTATTCGCCTGCCAGCGTCTCGGAATCCGCGTGCCGCAGGATATTTCGATCATCGGGTTCGATGACCTGCCGATCACGCGCGTGGTCAATCCGCCTCTCTCTACGGTGCATGTACCGGCGCGCCAGATGGGTTATGCCGCCGCTGAAGCGCTCATCAATGCCGCCCGCAAGGGTATTCCGGTGCGGAGCGAAACCATCCGCACCGAACTAATCATACGGGACAGCACACAGCCCCCTCGCCCAAGCAGAAATCGCGCGAGGAAGGCTTCGAGAAAAAAGCGTATTTGGCGCGCCAGACCGGCGAAGCACGCGCGTTAACCTGAACCGTTCAGCTTAACCGTTTTCATTACCCTCAAGCTTTCGACCACATCGATTCAAAACTTGATAGTTGAACCGGGCCCGGTGCGATGAGGCCCGTGCGGATTCAATCCGCTCAAGTTCATGAAGACCTCACCAGCGGGAACCGAAAGGACATCCGTCCTCGCGGTAAATTCTCACAGTGAGGGCAAATCATGCGTACCAGATTCAAACTCGTGACCGCCGCGGTCGCCGCTTCGGTGGTGATCGGATCGATGACCGCTCCTGCATCAGCGCAGGTGCGTGGCCATGTAGGCGGTGGCGGTGGCGTTTCGACCGGCGCCAAGTTCCTTGGTATCTGCGTCTTCGGCGGGGCGGCAGGCCTCATTTGGGCTGCGCTCGCCAAGGGACAGGCCTACAACAATGACAAGATCGAACTCACCCGGCAGGAAGCCTTTGGGATCGCATTCAGCTGCGGTCTTTACACGTTTCCGGTGATCGCGAGCTGGCGCACAGGCAACTGACGCCTGACGGCAAAACGACTAACAGCAAAAAGCCCGGCCTGCCTGCCGGGCTTTTTCTTTTATTGCGCCTCAATGGCATCGGCATCGCGCGCCGTGGCCAGCTGGCAGGGAGCTAGCATTTGAACCTAGGGAATAAGGGTTTTCGCTTTGCCGGCTATGCGGCGTGGCCAACATGCAGTTGCTTGACCAGAAACTCCGCTACCTTGGAATTCGGCATGGGCTTGCTGAAATAATAGCCCTGCCCCTCATCGCAGCCTTCGAGGCGAGCACTTTCAAGCTGTTCTTTTGTTTCAATGCCTTCGATCACGGTGGTGATATCGAGACTCTGTGCGAGACCGACCACGGCGCGTACAATCGCCTGGCAATCCTTACGCACCAGCATGTCCGCGACGAAAGACTTGTCGATCTTGATCTTGTCGAACGGAAAATTCCTGAGATAGGCAAGCGAAGAGTAGCCAGTGCCGAAGTCGTCGAGCGATATTTTTACGCCAAGTTCCCCGAGCTGACGAAGCACCATTAAAGTGTTGATCTCATCCTCCAGCAGCAAGGTTTCAGTGATTTCCAGATCAAGGCGATTTGGCGAGAGGCCGGCGGCGGCGAGCGCGCTCATTACGACCTGGACCATATTTCGCCCGCGGAATTGCGTCGCCGAAAGATTCACCGCCACATCGACGGGCACCGGCCATTTCACCGCATGCGCGCAGGCGGTACGCAAAATCCATTCCCCAAGGGGCAGAATGAGTCCGGTCTCCTCCGCAAGCGGAATAAATTCGGCGGGCGGGATCATTCCGCGCTTCGGATGATTCCAACGCATGAGCGCCTCAAATCCGCTGATTTTACCAGTCTCGAGTTTGATGATTGGCTGATAATGCACATCGATTTCGCCATTCCCGATTGCATTGCGCAGATCCATTTCAAGAAGCCGCCGCGCCTGTAGCCGGTTATCCATTCCCTGCTCGAAGAAACGGAACGTTGCGCGGCCATCGCCCTTGGCGAGGTACAGGGCCATATCGGAATTTTTTAGCAACATGTCCGGTGTCGCGCCGTCCTGTGGAGCGATTGCGATACCAATGCTTGTGCCAATGACGATGTGACGGCCGTCGATGTCATAAGGCCTGCCGATGGCTTCAATCACCCGTGAAGCAAGTATTGCACATTCTTCCTGGGTGACATTCGTTTGGACGATTGCGAACTCGTCACCGCCAATGCGCGCCACGAATTCTGAGGCAGACAATGTCTCGGAAAGCCGTTGCGAGACCACCTTCAGCAATTCGTCACCGATGAGGTGGCCGAGCGTATCATTGACAGTTTTGAAATGGTCAAGGTCGAGGCAATGGATCGCACAGCCCTGCTCGTTCATCGGCGCGGTGAATAGTTTCTCCAGGTGTTCACGCAGCAAAAGCCTGTTTGGCAGATTCGTGAGCATGTCGTGGCGGGCGAGATGCGCGATCTTCGATTCCGACCGGCGGCGTTCCGTGATGTCCTCGTGCACCGCAACCAGACCACCGTCTGCCATTGGCCGCTGGGACACCGCAATCGTTCTACCGTCGACGAGCTCCTGATTATAGGCGGAAGCCTCTTTTAAAGACTCGGGCCGAGTGGCAGCCAGTTGTTCGGCATTTGCAACCGCAGCGTTTCCGATCACGATGCGGTAGCCCTCGATCTCTTTCAACTGAGTGCCGGCCTGGGTCAGCTCGTGAGGCAGATTATACATTTGCTGATACGTCTTGTTACAGACGATCAATCTCTGCTCGCGATCAAACATGCAGAGGCCGTGAGTCATATTGTTCATCGCGACGTCGATGCGGGTGTTCAGCTGCTTCAGCTCGGCTTCCCGCGAGATAAGCTGGATCGCGTTTTGCTTGAATATCTCGACGGCACGGGCGATGTCTCCGACTTCGTCGTGATCTTCATGCGACGGGATCTTCACGCTTGTATTGTTGGCTGACAATTTCATCATCGCATGGGTGATGCGTGAAAGCCTCGACAGCACTTTATGCACCGTGATGAGGCCAACCGGACCGATCAACACGACAGCCAAGAAAGCAAGAACGATGACAAGGACCATCAGCCTGTTGGCAGATGCGCTGATGAATGAAATCGAATCTTGCGCTTCCTTGAGCTGAACATCGCGATAGGACTTGATCAGAACCTGCATTCTGTTCGCGATTTCGGAATATTTCTCGGTATGCTCGACCGCGCTGTCCTGCGCAAATTCTTTTGCGAAAAATAGAACTTTCTCAGCCGAAAAGAACAGTTCCGGCATAATCTTTGAGATGCTGCGTTCCGGTCCATCCCATTCGACGGAGGGATGGCGCTCGAGAATATCGAGCGTCAGTTCATTCAAGATGGTTTCAATGTCCTTGAGTTCTTTGCCTTCCGATTCGAGCCGTTTACGGCTGACTTCCGACGGCATGCTTTCGACGATGCGGCGATGACGCTCGACGAGCTGTTCCAGCCGTGACGAGGTCAGCACATTGCGAAAGCCTTCGCCGTACAGAGTCTGCACGGCGTTTTCGGTGACGTTGGAGAAATAGATCGAGGCGATGGCGAGCGACAGAACCGCGACGAGAGACAGCAGCGCGCACACGTATAACTTGGCTGAAATACCCCATTTCAGCGTAATGAGTTTTTTTGCTGCTGTCTGTCTCGGCTGGTCCATCGTTTACATGGATTTTTCAGCCACTCGCCGCGTGGCCTCGATGACGTCTTTCACCGCCGGCGTCGGGGCACCATGGGTGATGAAAGACAAAGTCTGTTCGATCGGAGTTTCAGTGACCAGCTCAGGCAGGTTTTTCTGCTTCGTAAGCGCGAGCTGCGCGAAGCCCATCGCGCCGGGCTCCTGCTCGATCACCTGCACGAGTTGAACGGGCGTTTTCACATAGATCACGTGCGGTCCTTTGGCTGACTGACCACTGAGGAGGTCGGACTCAACAACCGCGGTAACGCCGCCACCGCCGCCAACGAGAACAATCCGGATCGGCAGGTCGGGGCCACCCAACTCCTTCCAGTTGCTGATCTCACCGAGCAGCGCCTTGCGAATCTGGTTGAGCGAGGCCTTGCGCACCGGATTGCTCGGGTGAAGCGCGATAGCCACGCGCGTGGACGCAATTTGATGCGCAACCAGACGGTCGTAGTTCAATCCCGGCATGCTTTTCTCGAGCGCCTGAATTTCCGTCTTCAACGAAGCGGAAATCATCGCGAGTTGAGCGCGGCCTTCGAGCAGGGCGATCAGGCCCGGCAGCGATTTGTTCGGAATGACCGTCAGTTCGTGCTTCGTCATCGCCTCAATCTGAGCCTTGTTCGGTTCCAGGATCCGGCGGCTGAACGTCGTCGAGCCCTGGATGATGATCGTTTCCGCGAACGCCGCGGAAATCAGAGCAAATGAAATCACCGTTACGGCCAGCACCGCATTGCTGATCCTCTTCATTGGTCCCCACTCCAAATCGAATGTTCAAATTGTGCGGGTTCCGTCGTCCCCCGGACGCGCACAAAATCCCTGCCTAAAGCTACGCTTCGGCAATTACCCTGCGCCTAAGAGGGCGCGCCGTTGTCGAATAGAGTGAATGGGAAGTTAATTCGAAAGGAGCTTGAATCTGCGCGGTCCGGGCGGGCCTGTTCCGGTCGCTAAAATTTTCGCGGAGACTGTAAGCGTCCCGTCATATAGGGCCGTTAGCATTTAGGCCTCTGATGGGAGGCTCGCTTGGGCTTTAATATCGTCCGTTTCGGATTGCCAAATATGGCGGTTGTGCTGGTTCTTGCCGCATTGCCGGTGCTGGCGCTTCTGCTTCCGGTATAACGAAAACGCCGCCCCGAGGGCGGCGCTTCTCTTTTCTATCCTCTTAGTTCAGGCAGCCGCGCTGGACGAGGGCTGACTGGCCAAAACTTCGACTTTTCCGTCAGGATGCAAACGCAACCAGGCGCCTTCCGCGATCGACGAAATCCCTTCGGTACCGACAATCATCGTAACACCGTACTCCCTCGCAAGAATTGCAGGGTGGCTGAGCCAGCCACCAAGTTCGCTTACGAAGCCTCCGGCCCGCGCAAAATATGGCAGCCACGCGGGATTGATAAACGGCGAGACAATGATGTCTCCGTCGCGGAAACTCTCCAAAACTCTTCCGTGTTCCGCGTCTTCCTCGACAATGAGGCGCGCGCGGCCTTCGACTGCTTTCTCACCGGAAACGCAAGTGCCGTGAATGCCGCCGTCGACGGCTGCATGCACGATAACGAAACCCGCGGAGGCCGCCTCGATTTCACCAGGCGTGAGCGTCGCCGGAAGCGATGGCCGCTTGCGAAGCGCCAATTCCCGCGTGTAGCGGGCATCCGCGATGCCGCGCAAGCTTTTGGCGTTTTCGCCATTCAACGACAACAGTTCATCAAACGTCAGATAAAAAATCCGTCCATCGAATGCGAAACGCTGGTCAAGCGAGACAATTGCACGACGCAATGTTGCAAGCTCATGCAACGAGTGATGCTTGGCATCTTCCTTCAGCGTCTGGAAACGCCGCGCGGCGTCGACCTTGCGCGCGACCGAACGGCTCAACGCCGGCGTATTTTGGAAACCAGGCCGCACCGGTGACCGTCCCGCGAAGATACGGTTCAAGACGTTGATATCTTCGGAAAAACGCGGTTCCGACAGTTCATAGTCGAGCACCGCACGATGACCGAAATGTTTTATCAGCAGCCAGCGGCGGTTCTTGCCCGGATTGGCGTCAATCTCCGCCATTGCAAGATGCTCAGCCGTTTCCGGAATATGACCGAGCAGAGCGGATGCATCCACTCCCGCGGATTTGAGCGCCTTCCGCGCACTGTCCAGATAAAAACGTGCTGCGATATTGACGACATCCACGTCCACATGGGTGTCGTGCACGAAATTTTCCCGCAAACGTCCGATCTCGGAAATCAATTCGGACGCCGACAGCTTCTCGAAATCGACCGCTCCGAGAATACGATTTCCGGAAACGATGCGCGGAAGAATTTCTTCACGAAATTCCTTTTCGATCTTGCCGGCGGAGCGAACAAGCTTGCGCGCCGCAAGCGCTCCGATGGAAATTGCCCGTGATTTTTCCTGACGGCGGTCGGCGTAAAGCCGGCCTAGAATGGTGGCAAGATAAGTAGAGTCCTCTTCGGCGTGGTAGCTAAAACCGAGCTGGCGCGCGGCAAGATCGACGCTGCCACCACTTGCCCAAAGTGATTGCATCAAGGACAGGGACAACGGCGTCGGACGGGGCAACATTTCCGAAAGTTCATTTTTCGAGAAAACAATCTCGTCCGGCGATGCCCCCTTCACGAGGTCGATCGCTTTGGCGTATTCGTCCTGGGCCGCGATCACTTCCGGGCTGCCGATCGCGGTCCGTGTGATGTCGCGGCTCTGCACAAGATAAAATTCGCCGCTCCAATAAACCCATTCGATATCCTGCGGACAACCGAATATGGTTTCCGCCTTGTCGCCGAGCGCAAGCAGCGGCAAAAGATCGATCGGCGCCGAAGTTTTTCCGAATGCTTTTTTACTGATGCGGCCAAAACGGCAGGTCTGCGGACGCATGATCCCAGAGACGAGATTTTCCGCAGTCCCCTGCACCATTTCGACCATGGAAAGACCGCCGGCGGACGGATCGCGGGTGAATAGAACGCCGGAATATTCAGCGTTCAGCATCTGCTGCACCAATACACTGCCGGTGCCGTCCTGATAGGCGTAGCTTTGCGTGCGAACCGCCCGGAAAGAATCATCGACCTTGTCGATTGCTGATTCCAGATCGTTGCGTGACACGTTGATAACGGACTCGAACACACCCGCGAAACTCTTGTCAGCCGCGTCCTCGCTGGCCGCGGAACTGCGGACGGCGAGAGACCGGCTGCCGAGATGACGCCAGATTTTTTCCAGCATCCGGGTACGCTCACCCACGGCCGCGCTGCGGATTGCCGAGGTCAGCGTTGGCGTCAATACGACGCCGTTCGGTATGGGCATTCCCGCCGAACGCATTACCGCAAGGCGAAACGCTTTATTACCGCGGCCCCGGAGCGCATCTGGATCGTCCAGCGGCACGGCGCCTTGTGGCAAGGCGCTCCGGCTCCAGCTATGCCAGGTACGGACGAACCAACCGCTCACCAGCAGTCTTTGAACCAGCAGCAATGTGGCACTCGCGATCAGATAGATGTCAGCACCCGCGCCAAACATTGCGCCGGTAGCAATCATGAGCGGCAGCACAGCCAGCCAGATCAGCAGCGTCCGCTTGCCCTTGGCGAAAACGAGATGGACATATGTTGTGATCAGAAGGCCGAATACCAGCGGCAGCAAGTAATAAGGATCGCGTTGCGCAAGATCGGTCAGCCAGAGAAAGCCGGTTCTCAATTCCGTGGAGAGCATCTGGACTGCAAGCAGCGCAATCGCCATCACCGGCAGGAACGCGAGGGCCAGCAAATTCCGGACTGGCGTAATGTTATGCTGCTTATAAAATCCGCGGATTGCGCGGGCGATGCGGGCGCGATCGCCTTTGAAACGCTCCTGGATTGCAGCGATTTCATCCGCCGCCAGGCGGGCGCGCAGCTGGTCGCGTTCCGCCTTGATGGAAAACGGCGATACCAACAGGCGCGACAGCAACGCGAGCAGCAGGATCGCTACTACCACACCGGTCCATTGCGAAATTTTTTGCATTTCACCGGCCAGCCATTCAACTGCTCTGGTCCAGTAACTCTTGTTGTTCTCGGCAATCCACGTCTCCACATGTGGGGGGCGCGGCGTTTTCACGAAATAGAGCCAAGGCTGTGTATAGCGGCCGCGCACATCGTGTCCGGCACGCGTCAGCTCTAAACCGAGTACTTCGGAGAAGAAGCACCCGCGGCGATCGTAACAAGGCATGATGATCGGACGCTTCGGAAGTTCGCCCAACACTTTCGGCAACTCGTCCGTCGGAATGCGGCGGATCGTGACGTTGATTGCGTTCGGCAATGTGCCGTGCGTCTTGAATTCAAATGGATAGCGAGCGTCGACAAAGATCGCTTTCTCTTGTTCGACGAGATTGCGGACCTCATCGGTCGTCAGCAAGGTGTTGCGGTTCTTGTAGTCGGGAATGGCACGCAGTTCCGCCAGCGACCGCGTTTCGAGCCCTTCGATAGCGCGCCCTTCGGTCACCCACTTTTCAACGCCGCCGACGATGAATTTACAGTCGATGCCCTGCTTCTTGAGCGCTTCACAGGTTTCATGGCTCCGGTTCCCGTTGTGACAGAACAGGATGGCCTTCTTGCCTGTGAAATCGATTCCGGATTTTGCGAAGTCAGGGTAACGGACGAAGGTCACGCCCTTCAGCGTTCCCATTTCGCGTTCCGCGCGTTCACGAACGTCTAAAAAGAGGAGGTCCGGGCGTTCACCGCGCGCTGCGGACTTCAGAAGATTGTCCGCCTCGGCGGTGGTCATTGCGTCCGGATGCTTGAGCTGCTGGCCGTAGGAGAGTTCCTTTACTTCCGGGTCAATGGGCAGGCTTCCGGGTGTGCGCGAAGGGCGCAGGATGGTTTCTTCAAGCGCGGCCTGACGCTCGTTCTTCTGATCGACATATTGATAGATGTTGAAGCCGATCGAACCGGCAAGCATCACGAAAAGCAGGACGACGGCAATCATCAACGAACGCGAAAGCGCTCCATCGTGGCTGCGGCGGCGAGAGCGTACGGCTGCGTAGGCAGCCCCGCCTCCAAGGAGCGCGGAAGCGAGCGCCAGGAGTTGCGAGATACTGACGAAAGATCCGACTACGAGTTCGGGCGAAGGAATCGCAAAGGCTGAGGTCGTCGTGACCAGAGGAAGAAGAAAAACCGACGCAAAAAGGCCAGTGAAAATCCGAATGTTAGGCTTGCCGCACATTGTTACAAACTCCAGGCCAGATCGATGAACCGGGAGAAGTTCGGAATGCTTGGTGATCGAAATGGTTAATTGCCCCGCCCGGTCGAACCCAACTTGCCTCGAGTCCGGCCGAATTAACGCTCGTGTCGTCCCCTCCGAACCTCCAGATTGTTAATATTAACAGATTTGTAACGGCACATAAACGCGAATGGCTGTTTGTAGTTAACGTGCCGAAGGCATCCCCGTTTTCGATCCGGTCATTTCGGCTTCGCAATCTCTATCGCGGGCGGCTCAGGCGGATAACCCAGCACCTGCCTCAATTCGGCGCGAGCTGCTTGCAGGTCGCGCATGAATTCAGGCTTCTCCATCAATGCGTGTGCGATCACGGTCCCCGCGATCTCACCGGCGCGAATGTCCCGCGGAAAGTGCTGACCGAGCACGACCCGGTTGATCGCGTATTCGTAGTTGCGTTCCGACAACTCGAAACGCTTCTCGGGAATCATTTTCGACAGGATGAGGGCGGTGAGCGTCGTATATACCACGCCGCCACTGGGATAAGCGGTGGGCAGCCGGGGTGTTCCCCCGAGCGCCAGCACGTCCTTGCTGACCAGGGCCGGACGCGGCCGCTGCAACGCGTTTTTGGTGGCGATCAGGATGGCGCGCGCGTCCACATGCAACTTCTCCATGAACGCGTCCATGACGGGCAGATTTTCTTTTTTATACTTCGGCCCTAGCACGTCCTCGTAGCGAAAAATCGAAAGAATATTATCCGCGATCGCGCGCTTCACCTGCGCCTCGGTACGTTTTTCCTGCATCTCCAATACGTCTGCGAGATCGAGCTTCTGCGCCTCGGAGTCCGGTGGTGGCGGCGGCGGGATCAGTTCGGTCATGTCGATAATCTGACTGAGGTAATTCAACTTCGGTTCCTGCTTCGCATCCTGCGCCCATGCCGGAGACGTGCCGAGCACGGAAACCAACAGGGCTAGCGTCGAATACCTGAACAACATGCTGTTCTCCTTCCATCCGCCTGGCGATTCTTTCCGTCTTTAGAATGACATGAGTCGGAATCGATACGAAGTACCGACACTGGACTCACATATCCTTCTGCTATTTTTCGCAAGGCAAGGAGCTCTGTGCCGGTCTCACAATCAAGCACTGCCGGGCCCCGAACCGACTTGGATTGCGCTGCGTAAGCTTTGAAGTGGCTGATGAGGCAGTTGGATTCGAACCCGTCTCCAACATCAATTCCCTGCTAACAGGGAATTTTACAGGGAATTATGCAGATCCGGAGCAAATTCTGCGGATTGGGCATCGATTCACTCGGCAATTTCAGCGGCTTGCAGTTCAATTCCCTAGGTCCCCGAACAGGGAATTATATTTGCGTATCAGGGAAATTTTCCCTGAGATCAGCGAATTTCACGAGGTAAAAATCGAAGCCATCCTTCGGATGAAGTTTTCGGTACAGACAGGATGAATTCAACGAACGGGTGACAGACGATTGCCCGTCTGAAGCGTGCACGAAGTGGAAATTTGACTGACAGCTGTGCCGTGACCTTCTCTTCGCTGGTGCGAGGTAACTTGACAAGCGTCACCCTGCAACTGAACCGTAATTTGCCGCTCATAATTGCCGTTGAGAGATGAACCGACTCCCCACGAACAGGCATAGCGCGCGGACAAGGATAGGACCGCGGCCGATAAGCGAGCAGAACTCCGAACATCGCAACTGTATCGGTTGCCCATTGTGTCCGTATAGGCGTTTCGCTGTGTGGTCGACCCACCCAGTTGATACTTGACTCCGCTTAACGATTTATCCCCTGATATGTTCGTTTCATAGACGTTGCCGCTCGGCGCTATATAGATGCTGTAGGTACCGCCCACGACGCCTGAGGTTGAGTAGATGATCGTCTTGCCGGACAGTGACTGCGCCTCGGCTCGGATCGCCAATACGGATATTAGAGAACAGGCGATTGCGCATCCACCCACCACAGCAACATAACCTACTCGCATACCAGGCGCCCATTGAAATAGAAGCAATTAGCCGATGATTTCGGAGTGCTTTGTTGTAGCGACTTTGCAGGCGTGGGAGCAGTGGCAGGTTTTACCGAGGCAGCCAAATCAGACAGCCACTTTTCCGCTTTGCTACGGTGAGGAGCATCGGGAAACAGTCGCAAATATTCTCGTAAGACGCGGGCGTCAGGCCCGACACTTACAAGCGCCCAAATCTTATCGTGAGGAACGGCTTCTAATTTTACGATACTTCGAGGCGTGGGTAATCCATTTTGGATTTCGATGACTCGCGCCAATTCCTTGAGATCAACGTTTTGCGCCTTTAGCCCGCGCAGAAATGCTGCCACCTCGCCATAGGCGAACATCCGGCGGATAATGAGCTCCTGCCGGTAGAAATTTATGTTTTCATCGATGTGAGCAGCGTTCGCTTCGAATTCCTTGAAGCGCTGCCCTTTCGCAATCGCTTGCATGTCCGGTTTGTGTCCGCCGTCGGTGGCGCGCTCGTCGGACAAGGGAACGAGGCTGATCTCCAAGCTGGCTCGAACCAATTCGAACTCTTCCTGCTCAAGCCGGAATTCAAAGCCGTTGAAATTGAAGAAGACGGCGACATTACCGAAGGAGTCTTGAGGGCGCTGCGGTTTATACCCGTTCGGAAAATTGTACCCGAAAGTCCAATCGTCGCGCGCAAAGACAATTTCGCCCATGAAGTGATCGGCAGCCTTCAAGTCGAGAACGACTTCGGAATCCTCACCAATGGTTCCGTACACGATATCCGTGCTGCCCAGCGAAACACCGAGGCGTTCGTCGCCTGCAATGCCTCGTGCGATCGTTGCCAGTGCCGCCGGCGAAACTGGCGCGAAATAGACCGCGCGATCGTCCAGCATCAGGGCGTTTGGGCCTTTTGCATAATGCACCTTTCCAACCTTACCCAGATTTGACGCGGAGCCTTCCAGCACAACACCTCCGGGCTGGCTGCCGTAACGGTTGCTCACACCGCTCGCGCGCTCCTGCGTCATCTGCTTGATGCCACTCGGTCTTGTTTGGAAAGTCGGCGTTCCAGTTGGAACGGGCTCCGGACCTGCAGCCCCGCGCGCAGCGTTGTCGATAGCCCGATTGGCAACAGGCGCGCCACCAGCGTTGTCGATGGGTGAGCGGGCGATAGCTCTCAGTTGTTCATACGCCGAAGACTGAAACCGGAAGCCCGTGCCCTGGCCGATCTGATCGAGCGGCGGCGCCGGTCGGCCGACAACCCTGATTTGGTCCAGGGCGTCCGCCCCGAATTTTCGCTCGATAGCACGCTCCGCAACATTTGACGGCGATACTCGTTCATTCCTACGGGATTGAGATGATTGTTCTGCAGGCAGGCCACTCGGCGCGGATTTCGGCTCAGCCTTTTTCTTTTCATCTTCAAGAAGAATCGCCGGATTCCCCGCTTGCGCAATAATGAAAGGAATTGCGTCGTTCGGCAGTGCGCTATCCGCCGAAAAACAAAAGGCCGCAGCCACACAGCAGATTAATGCGCGTCGCATTTCAATCTCCGCTTAGCCAGCGCTTTTAGTATGGCATCGCTCTAATTTTTGCGTAAGATGAATCCTGCGGGTGGGATACAAAGATGACGCGTAAATTTCTTGTAATCTCGCTATTTTTGCTCATGTTTGGAGGCTTCGTCTTGGAGCCAAGAATAGGCAGCGCAAATCGTTTTTCTTCTAGACAGCCTGCAATAACCAGCGAGTTTGTTTTGGTTGAGCAACGACAAAATTTGAACCGTTGTGACCGTATCCCAAACTTACCCGCGACCGCGTGTCTTTCTGGCCAAGCCTGTTGTCGCACCGTAGTTACAGCGAATGCCCCGGGTGGTTATGTATGCTGTAATAGAGGGCAAACATGCGACTTTAATAAAGGATGCTACTCGACACGCCTTACTTGCAAAGAGTGCAGACGAAAAGAAAAGGCGTGTCAGGAACAGTGTGATACAAAATATGCTGGCGACCACCGCGCAATTGATAGATGCGATGATGCGTGCGGCCCGTGTACCTTTTTTGCCGACTGTGATCCTCCATAGGCGCGCATATGAAAAACTACATCGCTGTCTTAACGTCATTAATATTTATTTTCGGAACAATGTGTTCCGCGCTCGCGGATTCGGCGGCTGAATGTGAAAAGCAGCAGGACTTTCAAAAGCGCATCGAAGCCTGCACGCAGGCGCTTTCCACTTCCGCAAACGCTGTCAGCCAGGCCCTGTTTCTAGATCGCCGCGGCTTTGCCTATTTTCGAACTCAAAAATGGAATGAAGCGTTAGAGGACTACAATCGCTCGATTGAACTCGATGCTACTAGCTTCAACGTATTTTATAATCGAGCGATCTTGTTTTATGCTCGCCAGGAGTACCGGAAAGCGGCGAACAATTGGAACATGTCCCTAGATTTAATTGAAGCTGAACTAGGAAAAAAGCCAGACACTAGTCTTAGTCGATTAGCTGTAAGTATTCGTAATCGTAGCGAAAACGCAGAACGACGTGCGGCTCTTGAAGAGCACTGGATAGCCTACCTCGATCATATCCAGAAATCCAAAGAACACCGGAACTGGCGGGAGCCACCTCACGACTTGTATGTGAAAGCCGAGACACGGCGCCTGAATCCCCCAAAACTACCGTAGGAAAAACGGTCGTGCAGCGGATTGTTCGCTTCTTCCTGATTGATTCCAGATTTGCTCTCGTTTTTCTGGCATCGCTCCTGCTTGTCAAACCTGCTTTTGGTCAACTTCTGCCCGGGCAAACGTATCATTTTGAAGGCTCGTATACGCGAACGGTCTGCAATCCCGACAGGGTTCGAATGCATATCCAAGTCTATGTGCCGACGAACAACACTGACTTGCTAGTTTATACGACTCGGAGCGGTGGGGTGCAGCTCAACATTAATCGGGTTAAATCGGGTGGCCACGCCGTGACGGAACAATTCAACGGATACCGCAACACTTCCTCGGCAGCATTAACGGGAAATCAGCTTTCCATTTCGATCGTTACGACTAATCCCAAAGGTGGGCAGTCCCGCAATGATTTCAGAATTGCGGTAAATGGGCAGAATTGCACAGCGCTAAGCTTTAGTCACCGCCTGACTGGCTGCGGTAGCGACGGTCAGGACGCACGGCCTGCCGCTTGCCGTGTCTATCCCGGTCGCCCCACCGCTTTCGCAGACTGAAGTAAGCTGTTCTGATCTAGCGATCACATATAAGAGGTTGAGCCACCGAAACTTCAAAAATTAGATTGGCTGCCCTTTCCGAAAATCATATTCGAACGTATTGGTGATGTAGCCCGGCCAATACGGGAACCGCGACAACAGCTCCTGATCGTTGGACATCTCGATGCAAGGGCGCATTTTTCTGTAATGCCAAGTGAGTGCGCGCTTGATTGTAATACGCTGCATAGGCGGAAAGAATTCGCCGCAGGTGCGCCTCGCTAAAGATGAGCACTTGGTCCAGGCACTCGCGACGCAGTGTGCCGATCAGGCGTTCCGCAATACCATTTTGCCACGGCGATCCAGGCGAGATCGGTCGATCGCGGATGCCCATCGCACTCACCCGACGCCTGAAAACATGTCCGTACGCACCATCATTGTCGCGTACCAGGTAAGTCGGCGCTGTTGTCCAGGGGAAGGCCTCGGTGATCTGTCGAGCCAGCCACTCGGCCGTCGGATGCCGTGTCACCTCAAACCACAACAGCTGTCGCCGGCCATGGCCCAGAACCAGGAACGCAAACAGGCGATCAAACGTCACCGTCGTCACAACACACATATCGATGGCGGCGATCGCCTCAGCGTGATTTCGAAGAAATGTCTTCCAAGTTTGCGACGGTGGCTTCGTAGGTCGCATCATGTATTTGGAGACCGTTGATTGGGCAACCTGGAATCCAAGCATCAGGAGTTCGCCATGGATTCGGGATGCGCCCCACAGTGGATTTTCCCTGTTCATCCGCTGGATCAGATCACGCAGGCCCCGATCGATCTTCGGCCGCCCTACACTGTTTCTAGACTTCCAACGCCAGAACACTTTAAAACCAGCGCGATGCCAACGCAGGATCGTCTCTGGTTGAACCACCTGGGACGCACCGATCAGGTTCGGCCAAAGTTTTGTCATCCATACCAGCAATGCGCGATCACTGCCGAGAAGTTGAAGACGAGGCGTTGCCCGCCGCAAAGCGATGTTAAGCTGATGACGAAGAAACAAATTCTCAGCTTCAAGTCGGCTCCGCGACTTGAGCAGGTTGACGAAGAGAATTCCGAGTGCACGCAGAATCGAAAACATTGCCCTCAATGATGCGATGATTCTGCCTTATGATGCGAATCTAAGCCGGATAGAGTTTTCGGAAAGGACAGGAGTAGAACCACTCCGGAAATCAGGTGGCTGAGGAAGAGTCCGCTACTAAGCCAAAGCGGGGAGTCATTGCGAAAATCATGCTATGCCTAAAGTCCGCTAGCTGATGGAGGCGACGATGCCTTTGAAAAAGGAATTTTCTGATCTGCGCCTGTCGTTCGAGCCGCTGACGCTCTATGAGAAATTCGAGCAAGTCTGCGTCCTGATACTAACCACACTGATCGCCATCATCATCGCGCTCGCGCTGTGGAATCTGACGCTGAAAATCCTGCTCAGCATCTGGGCAACCAATTTCGATCCAACCGATTATGGTGTGTTCCAGACGGTGTTCGGCATGATCTTTACCGTCATGATTGCACTTGAGTTCAAGCGCTCCTTGCTAGTGGTAGCGGAGCGGCGCGACAGTGTTGTGCAAGTGCGCTCTGTCATCCTGATTGCATTGCTAGCGGTGGTACGCAAATTGATCATTCTCGATCTGTCCAGCACGGATGCTTTCCATCTGCTGGCGCTCGCCGCAGCCCTCCTGGCGCTGGGCGCAGTCTATTGGCTGGTGCGCGACCAAGGACAACCGCGCGCACTTTCCTGAAGTGTTGAACTATCAGAATAATGTCCTGGATTGGGAACGTTATACGCGCATCACTACATTATTCACTTTCGAATAGGCGGGAGCGCAATCATGTTGATACCCCACAAGGCACTGATTGTCGTGGCGGACGGGACTCACGCCCGGTTTTTCCGCAATATGGGTCGGGAGACTAAGATTCAATTGTCAGCGGAAGGCGAGCTCGAACCCGCGCATCTTCTGAACGAAGGTCCAGCGGGAAAGCGACCAAAAGAATCATCGCATCAGGAAACGGACGAGGCGACATTCGCAAAACAACTGGCCCAAGAACTCTTTCGCCGGGTTCAGAGCAGAAACTTCGAAGCGCTGATCCTTATCGCTGATCCGCAGACTTTGGGCGAAATCCGCCCGTCACTGCATAAGGAAGTCCAGAGCCGCTTGATATCTGAGATTGCCAAAACCCTGACTAAGGCATCCATCACTGATATTCAGGAAGCATTGATTTAGCTTGGATTGGCTAAGTGTTGGGGCTGGCGACGGGAATCGAACCCGTATGTACAGCTTGGGAAGCTATCGTTCTACCACTGAACTACGCCCGCAAAATCAGTACTTCTCTCCCTTCCTGAAAATTGCCAGGCACCTCTCAGGCACCGATGCAGACGATACGTATTTTGTTCCGCTAGGGGCAAGAAGCTTGCGGCTCAGGTAGCCACTTATTGGACATGAACCGCCAGAAGGCGATAACTCGAAGCAATGAATTTCTATTGATTAGCGCAGGGTCTAGATCGCATTGGCGTCTGAATACGTTGATCTGCTTAAATTTCTTATGGCATCACCGTCGCCGGCTTTTTCATGAGATGCAAACGGTCGCCAGCGGGGTTGGTTCAGCCTACGAGAAGGTCTACTGAGGTCTATACCCAGCTAGTTTTCTCTTCGGGGCCTTTAGACATTGCTTCTGCGACCTCGGCAACTTTATCGATGGCATCACCCAAGCGAGCTTCGCCGATCCAACGAAGCTGTGCTGCGAGTTTTGAAGCTCGGGTGATGTCAAAGTAAAACGTGTTGCCCCCTCGGGCGGCGAATTTCACTCCCCACGAGCCTTCAGCATCCTGCCCCGGCTCAATTAGGGCGAGGGAGGGCTCCGATAAGCCGTAGCGAGCCAGCAGTTCGGTCAAGGTAACGAGCGGCACGTCATTCCTACTTTCCGTCCCTCCCGACGCCTCTGTCAGTGTTTTTTCCGCAGCTGACGCACGCGAACATTTGTCGTTTGTATTCTATACCCATTCGCAGATGTCGTGCGTAGCCTGTTGATTGCACGGAACGCCGCGTACGACGCCAACGTGGAGTCGCTTGATCTCTGCTTCCGACATTTGAGCGGCCACGCTCGAAGGAAACGGGAACAGCTGGCAAACTGAGTTCCGAATCCGATTACCTTCATCAGCTTCCATTTTTTTGGGATTCAACGGAAGCGACCCGTGAGTAATGGCCAATTCAATTTATTCGGCATGCCAATTTTAGCTGTCATTTTAGCTGGATAAGGAGATATTTGGCGGGGATTGAAGTTGACGTTAAACTCCTGCTTTTTTACGCGGGTAAAATGCGTGACTTGGGCTAAGCGAGGCGTATCTTTACAAGCTTATTTAATTCTATTGGTGGCAACCGTTTTGGTGCCCGGATCGCTCTTCGCGTCCATCGTATTTTTTCGCTTTTATAATTCCGAGCTTGCTCGTGCCGACGATGAATTGATTGGTAATGCCCGCGAATTAGCTCTTCTAATTGACCGCGACTTGCAGGGACAGCAATTCACGCTACAGGCTTTGTCGATTTCTCCCCTTATTACCAGTAGAAATTTTGAAGCGTTTCACCAGCAGGCATCACGCATCCGAGACATCACGGGAATTGATGTGTTGTTACGGGATCGTACCGGGCAACAGATCATAAATACTCGCGTTGCTTTTGGTAATCCTCTCCCTCCTCCATATCCTACCGAGGGAGACGAAGACGTAGTGAAAACGAAGAAGCCCTTCGTAACAAATCTGCTTGTTGGGGGAATAACCAGGAGACCAGTTTATTCCATTATGGCCCCCGTCATCGAGGGGCAGGATGTAGTGTTTTTCTTACAATTCAGCCTAGAGCTTCAGCGACTCCTCGATATTCTGCGAGCAGACATCCGGTCTCCAAACATTGCCGGTATCTATGACCGCAACTTCAGACTTATGGCGCGCACGGAACGCTCGGACGAACTTGTGGGCAGAATCGCTTCCGACACCTTTATCGACCGCACCAGGACTGCCGAAGGGGTCTGGCCGACAACAAGTCTCGACGGTGTATCAGTCCGTGTCGGTGTTGCCCGCTCGCAAGTCGCTGACTGGTGGATTTGGGTGAGCATCCCTGAACGAGCAGTGTATCAATCCCTGCAGCGTGCGCTTTGGCAATTGGCGGGGATTGGTGCTGCTCTCACGACGTTTGGTCTTTTGACCGCATACTTGTTGGGAAAAAGATTTTCGATGGCGACAACATCGCTTACATCTTGGGCCGAAACGCTCGGCAAAGGTCATCGCGTCGAATCACAGGAACTATTCGTTCACGAATTTAACGAGGTCGGCAAACAGCTTTCGGCTGCCAGCGTTAAACGTGCCGAATTAGAGGCACGGCTAATTCAAAAAGCTACGGAAGAGAGCGAGCATCGGTTTCAGATTTTGGTGAATGGTGTCACCGACTACGCGATCTATATGCTTGATCTTGAAGGAAATGTGGTCAACTGGAATGCTGGGGCGGAGCGAATAAAGGGGTACAAAGCGGGGGAAATAATCGGGCAGCACTTTTCTCAATTCTACACAGAGGAAGAACGCTTAAACGGCTTTCCCATTCGTGCCCTCGATATTGCCGCTCACAAGGGAAAATACGAGGCCGAAGGTTTAAGAGTACGAAAAGACGGCACTCGTTTTTGGGCAAGCGTAGTGATTGATGCGATACGCGACGAAACCGGAAAGCTCGTCGGCTTTGCTAAGGTAACACGAGACATCACCGAAAAACGAGAGGCGCAGAGCCAGTTAGACAATGCCCGCGAACAGCTTTTCCAAGCCCAGAAAATGGATGCTGTCGGCCAACTCACCGGGGGCGTAGCTCATGATTTTAATAACCTCCTGATGATTATTCTGGGCAATCTGGATATAGCTCAGCGCACACTGCAAAATTGGAAAGAAGGCGCAGAAGAGCGGATTGCGCGTGCAATCGGCCATGCTGTCACGGGCGCACGGCGCGCCACAACGCTCACTGGTCATTTATTAGCATTTTCTCGAAGGCAGCCACTTGAACCGAAGGTTTTGGATGTCAACAAAGTGTTCCGGCAAATTTCCGGATTCTTAAATTCATCGCTCGGCGAGAAAGTGGAAGTTGAGGTTGTCGGTGCAGCGGGCCTTTGGCAGATAGAAGCCGATCCCAATCATTTGGAAACCGCCCTTCTTAATCTTGCGGTCAATGCACGAGATGCCATGCCAGATGGAGGCAAGGTTACCGTGGAAGCATCCAACGTATTTCTCGACGACGATTATTGTAGCGCGCATTCAGAAATAAAGCCTGGCCAATATGTTCAGATTTCACTCTCGGACACCGGCACTGGAATGAGCAAGGAGGTAGTGCAGCGAGCCTTCGAACCGTTTTTTACAACGAAGGAAACAGGGCACGGAACAGGCCTTGGACTTAGTCAAGTTTTCGGCTTCGTCAAACAATCGGGCGGACATGTTAAAATTTATAGCGAGCTTCAACAAGGAACGACGGTCAAACTCTACTTGCCCCGTGCTCATGGCGGCGCACAAGAGATCGAAGAGCAGAGCGCATTTGCACCTTCCGCTTATGGAAACGAGACAATTCTACTAGTCGAGGATGACGCAGACGTGCGCTTGTTTGTTTCTGAAGCTCTTCGTGAGCTTCACTACAGGGTGCTGGAAGCACATGATGCCAAGTCTGCGTTTGCCCTTCTCGAAAAAGAGGAAAAAATCGATCTCCTCCTTACCGACGTCGTCTTACCCGGGCTAAATGGTCGGGAATTGGCAGACGCCGCTAAACTAAATCGTCCCAATTTAAAAGTGCTTTTCATGACGGGTTATTCCAGGAACGCCATTGTCCACCAAGGCCGTCTCGATCCCGGAGTTGAATTGGTCCAAAAGCCAGTGACGCAGTCAACTCTTGCAATAAAAATACGAAATATCTTGGACAACCTGTCGTAACGATGTTGTCTACCAAAGCCTAGATGTGGAAATCCTTTTTTACG
Source organism: uncultured Hyphomicrobiales bacterium (assembly GCA_964620215.1). Taxonomy (GTDB): domain Bacteria; phylum Pseudomonadota; class Alphaproteobacteria; order Rhizobiales; family Xanthobacteraceae; genus JAUSIF01. Next base: position 18,517 of record CAZUJE010000004.1, on the reverse strand, counting down.
CCTGTGACGACAGCCATTGTCTGGCCGCGCTCTACAATCTCAAAAAAATGAAGGATTGAGTTATTTGCCAGTATTAGTTTGTTCGTTTCGCCCGATTTCGCTAGGGCGATAATCTTGCTTGCGAGAATATCGCGTACTGTTGCTTCGTCTAGCCACGAAGGCCGCCGCGCTCCTACCGCCCTACTGGCGATATCGAATGCTGCGGTTAGTTCTTTCACAATTTCCGGATCAAATTCTTGGCGGAACATTACAACGGTCCCAGGGAATTAAGGTCAATTCTAATACCGTAGAATAATTTGTTTCAAGGGGATTCAAGTCGCTGCTTTTTTAACGTTCAATAGAAAATCAATTATTTTTACGTTATTCGGCACCGATAGCGCAATAACTCGGAGGGAACTCGACCGACGCCGTGATTGACCTCACACAGTTAAGGCATCACTATACGGGCAACTCATCGCAGCGACTCCAAAGAGCCATACGGCAACGCCTCTCGGTCAAACAGGCTGGGCAATCAATCGGGCAAGTGAGCAATTTCTCACTCTGGGTCAAGCACCTCGGAACCTGGTTGACCTATGAACAGCGCCGCACTGCGCCGCCAAGCCGAATTTTGTCTGGAACTGGCCAGACTGTTGAGTGACAACAAATCCAAACTAGAATTGCAGAAGCTGGCGGCGAATTATCGTTTTTTGGCTCAAAAAGCCGAACAGACTGAACCTGTCACGAACATAATGATTGGTCGTGAGTCGGAATGACCTTGCTCGCAGTTTGGACAGCAGGGCAACGATCAGACTACATTTCTTTCGGTATTTTTCGAGCCTGTCACCGCACTCTCCTGCTTCGCGAGAGAGAAAGTCTCGGCATTTCCTTTCTCCATAGGCTTCGCGCCGCCCGCTCGCTAGCGTCCGAAAAACCTATTTGGAGAATTGGTTTCATCGGCCCTATCACGTGGAACTTTCAGAATTCGATGTGCGTTTTTCTATTTGCCTACGGCACAATCCTCCCAAGAAAGGGGACGCCGCAGAAGAGGCCGCCATTTCTATGGCGGCCTCTTTCAAGTACTACTTTGCCGGGGAAGTGATCTTTGGAGTGATATTGACGTAGGCTGATTTCTGCATCCCGGGGAATCCGCCCAACGCAAATACCACCACAACGAAAACTAGCACCCCACCAATGATGAGACCGAGCATAGCATTGCTGCCGCTATTATCAGCCATTTTGCAGCTCCGCGTTTGCCCCGCATGATCAAACGCACATCTTGGATATTTAGTTCGCTAGAAATTATGCCTTGTTAGTTGGGAACAGAACTCGGGAACCCGTGGGAACATTTTACCACGGCTCCCGGTTGTTGGGTCGTTCAAAAGGAGGAACACCCAATGAAAACTCTGATTGCTGTAATAGCGCTAATCGGTCTTACGCTGCCGGCTTTGGCAGCGGAGTTCTATATCGTTCGGGACACATCCACGAAGAAGTGCACGGTCGTAGAAACACGGCCAACGTCGACCACGATGGTCGTCGTCGGCGGCAACAAGATCTACACCACGCGCGCCGAAGCCGAGGCTCAGGTCAAGACGGTCTGCGTATCGAATTGACCGGAGTCCAAGATGAGCCGCCATTCCCTGGGCGGCTCATTTTTTTTGAGCGGGTAACTAAATGCTCCGACGTTCGTTATTTCCCATCAGTGTTCAGAGCACCAAAATGCAAGTTCGTCTGATCTCGCTGATTTTGCTTTTTGCGGTCAGTCTAAGCGCGCCAGCGAACGCGCAGCTTTTCGAATTTCTTGGAGGATTGTTTGGAGGACCGGCGCGAGTTGTCAGCCCTTCCCCAGACGAAAACGTTCAATCCGGCGTATCGTCGTCATTCGGATATTGTGTGCGGACCTGCGATGGAGCTTTCTTTCCTCTCTCTAAGCTAGAAGGTCGCTCCACGCCCGAGCAACTTTGCGGCATGCTGTGCCCCGCGGTCCCAACAAAAGTTTTCTTTGGAAGCCAAATTGATACCTCAGTAACGAAATCGGGCGAGCCTTATTCCAAACTCAAGAACGCTTTTCTCTATCGTCAGAGTGAAGGGCAGCAGTGCGCATGCACTTATAATGGCGGAGGCGTGGCTCAAATTGACGTCAAAGAAGACCCTACGCTTAAGTCGGGCGATATTGTTGTTACCGAGGAGGGACTGCGCGTTTTCAAAGGCTCGAATTCCTTCCCTTATCGAGTAAGCGATTTCGCACCCACCAAAATTCCTTTAATCCAAATTACACAGCCGTCGCGAACCCACATTTACGTGCAGCCCCGACCAGAATTGTCATACGGCGACTAGAATTTTAAATAATAATTCTAGGTGCTGCGTGGATGCGCACCAATTACATCGCCAATAGCGCCACTGGAACGTCTTTCGCCGATGAGCGTTTTATTTTCGTCCGTTACCGCATCGCGGTCGGAATTGAACCCTAGGCAGAAGCACACTCGCGAAAGGAAAAACCATGCGCAATAAACTCTTTATGGCGGGCTCAATTTGCGCCGCTTTGGTAATGCCGATTGAAGTCAATGCTCAAGATGGTGCTGGTACTGCGGCGGGCGCGACCGCAGGTGCAGTTGGCGGTGCGATTGTTGGCGGGCCGGTCGGCGCTGTGGTCGGCGGGGTCGGTGGAGCTATTGTTGGCGGAATTACCGACGCCAATTCACAGCGTTTTCGTGCCCATGCAGCTCGCGAAGTCCGCGACGATTATCATTATGAACGTGACGTCGCTGTCGGTGCGGAACTGCCGTCGGCAGTCGTGTACTACGACGTACCGGCTGAATACGGAGTCCGCAACTATCGTTATACGCGCGTGAATGGCCGCGTGGTCCTTGTTGATCCGAAGACGCGTCGTATCGTTCAAATCGTCAACTAAGGAAAAAACTCGCCGTGTTTGCCGCGCGGCGAGTTTTTCATTGCGCCATTCCGTAAAATCGACAGTTAGCTAAAACTGGCCGCTATTTAGTGACGAGGAACCAATCGCTCAATTTGTGAATTGTGTTTTGGCGGGAAACGAGGAGTGAACCAATGGCTGACGGTGATGGTGGCAGCAGTGCCTTGCTTGGAATCGTGCTCGGCGGACTTTTGGTTTTCGTCGGGCTCGCGTTTGCATTCGGTATGTTTCCGGGAGGCAAACAGACTGCGGATATAAATATTTCTGTGCCAAAAATTACGACGCCTGCTAAGTGAGGCGCTTGAAACGATTCAAGAAAAGCTCCGGTAAGCCGGAGCTTTTTTGTAGGTCATAGGTTACGGCCACGCGAGCCACGTAATCTCTATGATGCGATGCAACGTGTACTGGACTGCCTTCAAAATATTTTGTTGAGTCGGGAACCAGACTTAAAATACAGTGTTCTGAAGATTGCTAGCATCGCAAACCTCGCCCCATCCTAGAAGCCGCCAGTCCCCGCTGGCGGCTTCGTTTTATTGGTATCCTATATGCGTAATTAAAACCTATTTACCGATGAAACCCACTTCGGTTTGGAACCCATAGACATCACCTACGTTGAAGGATCGCTTTTACGGGCGCGCATTTGTTTGTCCGTGAACGACACACGTAAATGTCGGCATAAGACATCCAATTAGGGAGCGAACATGCCAGTTAATTCAACAACAGAGGCCAACGCGTCGGCCATCTCGTGGGGCGCGGTTATCGCAGGTGGTCTTTCCGCAGCTGCGTTGACGATCGTACTTCTAGCACTCGGTTCTGCAGTCGGGCTTGCATCAGTATCACCCTGGTCCAACAGCGGCGTATCGGCCACAACTTTGAAAGTCAGCGCAGGTCTCTTTCTCGTGGTGACTGCGATGATTTCCTCAACGATCGGCGGATACATTGCGGGTCGTCTCCGCACCAAATGGGTGGGTGTGCATAGCGAAGAAGTCTTATTCCGCGACACCTCTCACGGGTTTCTTGCATGGGCATTCGCAACGGTGCTCGGCGTGTTGGTGCTTGGAACCGCTACGACTTCTTTGCTCGGAAGTGCGACCACAGGCGTAACGGCAGGTGCAACAACTGGCGGAGCCCAGGCGGCGGCACAGTCTTCGCCCAATGATTACTTTGTGGATACGCTTCTGCGTCCCCAGGGCACGACGCCCAGCACGTCCGCTGCAACGAACCCGGCCGACACTCGTCGAGAAGTGAGTTTAATCTTCACTCGCGGCCTCGCACGGCCAGATGGAATTGCGCAGGCAGATCGCACCTACTTGGCGCAAGTAGTGGCAACTCGCACAGGCTCCAATCAAGCGGAAGCCGAAGCGCGGGTTACTGAGGTGGTGAACGCCGCCAAGCAGGCCGCTGACGAGGCCCGCAAATTCTCGGCAGCGATGGCGTTGTGGCTAACTATTGCGCTTTTTGCCGGTGCGTTCGCGGCTTCTGCAGCCGCAATGGAAGGCGGTGAACTGAGAGACGGGCGGTGGCGTGGAGTAATCTTCGCTCAGAATTATCGTAAGCGTAACTAACCTAGGGAGAACAACAATGGGTATCATCTTGCTTTGGTTGCTTGGAATTCCGATTCCGCTACTTCTTCTCTTGGTGCTGCTCGCACGCTAAGAGATGAAAGAGGAGACGCCCGGCCCCCGCCGGGCGTTTTCTCTTTGAAGAACTATGCGGACAGGGACGGATAGCGAACGTCCGGTCATCGCTAAGCGAGCCGAATCTTAAATAGGCAGAACGTTCGTGTATTTCCCTGGACTTCAGAACAGGGAATTATATTTGCCGATGAGGGAAATTTTCCTTGAAATCAGCGAATTTCATGAGGAGAGAATCAACTTCATCGTGGATGATGTTTCGTTACCTAAATTATGGAGGTCTTGAAATGGAAAACTTTCTTGCACCGTACCGGCCACAACTCCTGAGTATCTTTCGGATCATGGCCGGGCTGCTCGTTCTACAATACGGCACCGCAAAAAATTTCGGATTTCCGGCGGTTCCGAACTTCGCGAACGTGGCCGTCGGTCAATGGCCCACTTGGTATGCGGGCATGATCGAGTTGATCTTTGGCGCGTTACTCGTCATCGGCCTGTATTCCCGGTTTTCAGCGTTTATCCTCTCCGGTTTAATGGCGTTCGCCTATTTTCTCGGACACGCACCGCGCGGCATGTTCTCGCCACTCGCGAACGGCGGCACGCTGGCAATCGCGTTCTGCTTTGCTTTCCTTTATCTCGCGGCCGCAGGTCCAGGTCCGTGGAGCGTCGACGCCGCCCTACGCAACAGACAGTAATATTAGCGAACTTCTGGTGATTTCATCGACTTGCGGAGAAAAAAGGAAAGGCGCAACCTGAGATTGGCAATCAAGTCGTCCTGGGGTGTCAGAATAACAAGACTAAAAAGAGGGGTCGTTGGGGAGCAGCAGGCGGGGGCCGGGCGTGCCGAGCGGCAATTGCTGGGGGGGATTTGCAGGATCTTGCATTCCCACAGCTAGAATTGCTTTTGGCTCCGCCCTATGGATCTCCGCCGCGATGTTGGCGTGGGGCGCGATAACCACCACCTCGGCACAGGATACCTCTTCCCGCAGTATTCTGAAACTCGGCGACGCGGTGGTCACCGGCTTTTCCGGCGTACGGCCGACCGCTGCGCCACTGCCAGCGGGCGCCGACCCGAGCGACAAAACTTTCATCGAACTCGCCGGCCCGTCGGCGCGCGTGATCAACCTCGATGCCTTGGGCGGGCCGCCGCAGGCGCAGGTCGTGGCAGCGCTGAAACCATTCTCCGTAACCGCCGCGCAGGTCGGACAAGTGTTCGCGATCGCTCTCGACGACGCCCAGCCGCCGAATATCTATCTCGCCGCCACATCAGCATACGGATTGCCGATCGTCGTACCCGACCGCGACGGCGACGGCCGGCCCGACCGCGCGCGACGCGGTGGCCCTTATGCGAACTTCATGCCCGGCCTGTTTGGGCCCGTCACCGCTAACGGCGGTCCGGGATCGATCTGGAAGGTCGACGGGCGGACCGGCGCCGTGGCGCTGTTTGCTAATGTCACGCTCGATCGCATCGCCAATTCCGGCCCGGCGCTCGGCGGACTCGCCTTTGATCCGGCGACCCGCCAGTTGTTCGTCGCCGACCGCGACACCGGCATGATCCACCGCTTCGGCCTCGATGGCACCGACCGCGGCCGGTTCGATCACGGGGCCGATGCCTTGCCCGCATTAGGCCTTCCATCGGTCCGCTTTGATCCCCGCAAGCGACTCGATCTATCAAGCCCGGATTTCGACTCCGGCAATCCGGCAAGATGGGCCTACGCGCCGCAGCCGCGCCGCGTCTTTGGCTTGGCCGTGCGCGACGGAAGGCTCTATTACGCGGTCGCCGCCGGCCTGCAAATCTGGTCAGTTTCGGTCGCGCAAAATGGCGCGTTCGGTTCCGATCCGCGGCTCGAACTCAATGTGCCGCGCGGAAAGAGCGCAGCCGAAATCTCCAAAATCGTGTTCGATGGCGACGGCCGTATGATCGTGGCCGAGCGCGGCGCCCCGACCGGCGCCTATGATTTCAATGCGCTGGCGGAAGCGGGCGAGAACCGAGTGCTGCGGTTTCGCTTGAAGCATCCCGGCGATCCGCCCGGTCCAGGCCTGTGGTATCCAGTCGCCGAGGAATACCCGATCGGCTTTCCACTCGATTTCCGTAACGGCAATGGCGGCATCGCAATCGGTTACGGCCCCGACGCGGGCGGAAATATCAATCGTGCCGCTTGCCGCGGTACGTTATGGAGCACTGGTGAGCAGTTGCGCAATGCGAGCGCTCGCCCGATCGCCCAGCGGCTGCAGTCCGGCGGTCCTTTCATCGTCAACGGCTTGCAGGGCAATCTAGTCCCACCGGTGCGGCCGCAGAACTCACCGCCGCTCGAAGCCTATTACGTCGATTACGACGACCGCTTCGACGACACCGCGGCGCGGGGACATCTCGGCGATGTCGAGATTTGGCAAGTCTGCCAGGCTGTCGCGTTCGCCTGTCCGGCCGGCGCGATCAACGTCCGCGGCGCTTGCGTGTTCCCACTCGCCTGTCCGCTTGGCACGGAGTTCACGAACGGCCGCTGCGTCTATCCGGGCTGCCCAGCAAGCTATGTGCGCATCGGCAGCCAATGCGTGCCGCCGCCGGTTAATTGCAAGCCGAACGAAACCTATTGGGGCCAGACCAATCGCTGCGAGCCGCCGAAATGCGGGTCCGGGCTGGTTCAGCTCGACGAGGATGGGAAGGAATCAATATCGTCCGGATTACAGCCTGCCAAAGGCTCTTATTGCGCGTGCCCGGCTGGCCAAGCGCCGAACGACCAAGGCAAGTGCGTCGGATGTACCGCGAAAGAGAAATTATACGGCCGCTGCGGCGAGAAACCGGCTGACCAGCCTGGCGAAGCCGCGAAAGAAGACCCGACGACGCCCGTGAGCGGTGAGTGTTTGTGGTGGGAGCGAATGCTCGGCAAGTGCGACCAGAAACCGGTTGACCAACCAGCGACAGACACCTGTCGGCTCCCCGATTACCCGCTGCAGGACGGAACATGCTGCACGCGCGCCGACCGGCAAGCCGGTCGATGCGGCTCTCAGCCGCCTGCACGGACTGAGTACTGTCCCTCGTATCTCGCTAAGGTAGACTCATCGTGCTGTGACCGAGGCCAAGTTGCCCATTCCTGCTTCACGCGAGCATCCGGCACCGCGTGTCCGGCTGGGGAATCGCCGCACGAGGATGGTGCGATTGCCGTCTGCTGTCGGGAAAATCCAGCCGGCAGCTGCAAGCCCGAGCAGACGGTGGTCCCGCGGCCAAAGTGCCCGGTCACGCGTGGTCTGTTTGGGGGCTCATTGACCTGCACCCGCAATGCGGACTGTCCTGACCGCAACACCTGCGATGTCGGCGTCTGTACGAATTGTAACCTCAGTAGAATCGAACTTTGTCTCTACGATGCTAACGGCGACCCCGGCAAAATTGCCGTCTGCCTTCTGCCGTTGGCGGCGCCTATCGCAAGTAAATGCCAAGGCGACTACGAATGTCCCGAAGGCTCCAAATGTAACAATGATGGTGCTTGTGTCGCCCCATCCCAGGCCATTCCGCAGCCAGGCTGCCTCTGGGGTTACTACGACAGCCCGACCGGCAGACGGTGCTGTACGCCATCGGACACCGAGGTCGCGGGCCGATGCAAGCGGGAACCGGGCACGGGTGTGACCATCATCCCTCCGCCCATCGGCTGTTCGCCGGAGGCGCTTGCCGCCGGCGTATGCGGCGCGGGCTCGTCTACGACAACTCCACCGCCCTCCGGAGTCTGTCCGCCCAACACGACCGCGATGTTTGGGGCCTGCTGCACGCAGCAGCAGATTACGAGCGAGACTTGCGGCATGCCGCCGCCCGCAAAACCCGTAGCAACGCCAACGATAAGGCCACAACCGACTCCCTGCCCGGCGGGATTCCGCCGCCAAGGCGGCAATTGCGTGCAGGATATCCAGCCCCAGGGCGTCCCCGGATTCAGCATTGGCATTGGTATCGGCGGGGGTCCCAGCGGCAGGGGTCCAAGTGGCGGTAGCAAACCACCGCCTTCCTCGAAGCCCAATTGACGTGACCAGGCGGCTGTCGTTGACGCGCTGTTTGAGATGCAGTGTGGCGGGTAGTGATGACGCTCAGCGGCGTTTGCTAGCGATCACGCCGTCAAGCGCGATGTATTCCTTACAGCCGGTGCCGCCACAGATTCGTTTGATCTTTTCTAGATCGTCCTGCGCCTTGGGCAATTCGCCTTGTTCAACGCGTAACATTCCATAATAGGACAAAGTCAGTAGGTGATTGGGATCGCTGGTGAGCGCCTTTTCGTACCATGATTTCGCTTCGGTCGAGCGCGAGAGCTTGTTGTTCGCAAGGCCGATATAGGCCGCCACGTCGGGATGTTCGTCGAAGCCCAAGGCACGCATAGCCTTGATGCCAGCCTCATACTGACCGCTAAGAATTAGTTGGCGCGCCATAGTGAAATTGTTTGCAGGCTGCTGCAGTGCTGCAGGTTGTGCAGCCGGCGTTGGCGCGGCTTGTTTGATTGGTTGCTGCGGAGTCTTCGCCGGTTCCGGCTGCGTTTTCGATGCAGTCCCCGGCGCCGCGTTTTTTCTTTGCTCCGTTCCGCTCGCTTTATTTCGGTTTGGCGGAGCCGCTTGCGGATTAGAACTGTCCGGATAGCAACTACCCCCAGTCCCTCTTGCGCTTTCCATGCATTGCTCATAGCTGCGAAAGCGGCACATAGTGCCACCACCTTCGCGGCCCGAAGCCACAAGGCACCAAGGGTCCGCACTTTCCGCGGTTGGTGCAGCGAGCTGGATCATGGCGACAAAGATCGCGCTGCAGAGGGGGATATAGCGCATCGGATGCTCCTTCCTGCTTGATAATCCCAAATCGCGGAGTCGTCCACCGCGAGATGTCCTATAACAGTAATTCCTCTGTTTCTTTTGGCTGCGAGGCTAGATGGCTGACGACGCAGTCCTGATCGTCCTTCTGATCCAAAACGGTCGAGACCGCTGTAAGTCCAGCCAGTGACACTACCGCACCTTGAACACGACGTCGTGCTCGCGCGCGTGCTTGATCACCTTTAGGCCAGATGAGAGCTGGAATTCACTGATCACGTGTAAGGTCAATTAAAGCGTTTTCACATCTTATTTCACCACTGACTCCCGTGGTGGTGTTTGCCTCATCCTGAGCTTTATTTTTTTGGGTTCCTCCTTGGGAACAATGCCCGGCTTGACTGTCGTTACGGCGGGTTTCGCGATCGGACCAACCGTCGTGTTGCCAGGCGATAATCTGACTGTATTGCCGCCTCCCTGCGCCGGCGTGCCGGACGGAACGTTACTTCTCCGTGGCGATGGAATTGGTATGCCCGACGGACCATAACTGGTTCCACCCGGCTGAACAGTGGAGATGGCGCTGCATCCGTCTTTCCCGTCCGGTGTCATGTGGCGCGGACAGCAGTTTGGATACTTGCCGACCGGGTTGTCCGGTGGGCAAGCGCGTGCGACTGCGGTGCCGGAAGGAATAGGATTCGGGGTTGGCGAAGTAATTGGCCGGCCGCTTCGATCGTAGCTAGTTCCGCCCAGATGGGTCCCGTCGAAACCACCCGAATTACACACGCCGTTGAAATAGACTGCGCCTGGCGGGCAAGTGACCGCGGTGCCAGACGGAACGTTATTCCTTGGTACATCGGTGGTGGCCGGCACAATCGGCCGGGCGGGACCAACAACGGTGTTGACGTTCGGCGCAGGCTGACCCTGTTCAATAATGCTAATCGCTCTGTTGTGCTGGGGCCGCAAGTTGTTCGTGGTTGGGGGTGGAGTGGGTAGCGCTACTGTGCTGATCGCTGTGTCGTGCTGTGGCTGAAAAGTAATCGTCGGATTCGGTGGCGGGATATTTTCCGGGGCCAGCGTAATCACCTGCTCCTTGCAGACTTGCTTTGCCACCTGCTCGAATTCGCGTTGCGACACTGCCTGACGGCAAGCAATCTGGCCTACGCTGTCAGCCGATCCCGACAACATATTGCGTTCGTCTGGCCGACGCGTGCAATTCGGCGCGGGATTACCCGGGCCATTCATATTCTGGGGATTTTCGGAAAAATTACTGGCGACTGGAATTCCTAGCGGCATTTGCTTGCCCAAGGCGTCGCCGCACCGGGAGATAAATATTTCATACTCTATGTCGGTAAAACCGGCTCCGCAGCTGCCGGCTCCTTTTGATTGTATGTAGCCACGGAGATCGCGGGAATAGGCTGCCGCAGCATTCCGCATCGCGCTTTCCATTTTTTGCGCGTCTTCTTTGTATCTATTTCTCATTGGGTCGCAAATGCCGCCGAATTTGTCTGAGTTGAAACAGCGGTCAAAATATTGGCGGCACTGCCCATTCAGGTGGACCACCAGTTCGTCGAACGCCGCATGGTTCGTCAGTTTTTGAGAAGCCGCCAGCGGATAGCAGGTCGCGAATCTTCGCGCGTAATAGCCTTCAGCCGATCCGCAATCTTTTTCCTTGCCGTCAATCGGATCGATCAACATGGTCACGACTGCTGCGGGGACGCCAAGCGGATCCTTTAGCGCGCCTGCGATTATCGCCAGCACACCGGAGGTGACGTCGCCGACAACGCCCCCGAGCGCGCGAATGACCTCGCCGAGCGGGCCGCAAACCGCATCCCTGACCGCCTGTGGGATTATTGGAAGCGAACATTGCATTTCGAATTGAAACGTCAGGAAGCCTTCAAACAAAACCCTCGTTACAGCGGCAGGATCCAGGCTCTCAGCCGCACGCACTAGATCGCCCACAAGATTGATCCGATTTTCGACGGCTGTGTCGATCATTGGACCGGCAAAGCCCAGCACTTCCGGTGGCAAAAATTTGGATAGAACCACGCGAATAAAAGCCTTCGCGAATGTAGCCCCGCCATTCTGGAGCACCATCCCCCAGTCTTTTTGCTGATATCCGTTGACGATATTCATAATGTTTTGGATTGCCGAAGGCGCCGCCTTGAATGCTTTGTCTCCCTGATCGCGGGCCGCATTCTCCAGCTTGGCGATGACTTCGCGGACTTGTCCCTTGGCGCAGTTGGCGATTTTTGCGCGGTTGGCAACGCATTCCGCTGCGATACGGAGTTCCTGCGGTAACCGCCTTACCGCTTCTTCCTGCAAGCAAGTTACTAGTGGCGTGCCCTTAACGGCGCATTGCACTGCCTCCGGCGATTGCGAAAATTGCTGCGCGGCGCAATCCGCCAGGGGTTTTTGGTTTGCGATGCACGTTGCCGCTGACTGCAGTTCGGGCGGAAGGCCTGCGAGCAGCGGTTTCAAAACGGCGTTTTTCAACGCAACTTCGGGGTCCTTACCATCGGCGACTTCTCCGACGATCTGCTTCACAAGCTCTTTTTCATATTGGCCTATCGGCACCCCGGCTATCCCGCCGGCTCCCGCTATGACCTCAACGACGAAATCGCTTGCTTCGGTGGCGTGAGCGGTTCGCGCTGGAATTGCCAGCGCAAGAGATGCGATGGCGAAGAAAATTGCGGTTCGGCCAATCAATCTACGAAACGAAAAACCGCAAAGCGGATTTAACTGGATCATAGCGCCCTCCAAACGACGATTGCGGGTGCGCTATAAATCCGGCGTCTTATTACTTGTTATGATTGCTGCTGGTTCGATTGTTTTTCGCGCGTGCCGCTTGATTACATTATCGATTCTCCCGGATCACACGTCCTGCACCGAGGATACCGAGACCGAATGGAATTAGACCGACGCCTGGTCCCTGCACGACAGCCTCAGGCTGCTGTCTCACCACAGGCTGACGCATTTGGGCAGGTTGAGGTGCTGGAACGAGTTGTGTTGCGGCCAAAGGCTGTCTCACCGATGGCGGAGCGGGTGTTTGAGTTGCCACGGGTGCTTGCTGTACCGGTACCTGAGCAGCCCCGAGATAATCCTTCATGCATTTACGATAGGATTCTTGAGCGAGACCGGCGAGTTCCCATTCTGAATCGGCCGCCCTGTTTCGGGTTTGAACAAAACGGTGCGCCTCTTCGCCGGAATATTGTTTTGCTTCTTCAGTGATTATTTTCTGAACGGTTTCCGCCTGGCTTGCATGCTGATCAGCAAGATTTTTAAATGTGATGCAGTTTTGAAGCACTTGATTGGTATCGGCTGCTTGTTGAGCATCAACCCTTGTTGAGTTCAGCGCGGCAGCGGCAGACAGGATTGCTGCCAAAGCAAGCAAAGCATTGCGCAATGTAATGATGTTCACGATTGAACGTGCAAGAATCATAGCGCTCTCCGACGACGGTTGCCGTTGCGCTATAAATTCGGCGTCTTGTTACTTGTTATTATAAGCCTGTTCTTGTCGCAGGGAGATTACTCTTGTCCCTATCGGAAATCAAATCCGGACATATTGATGATGAAGCCCTGTGTGTACCGAAAACCTCATCCCCTGATGGTTTCAATTTTGCGGCGCGAAATTCACTGATCCTGAGGGACAATCCCCTCTCGATTCCTGATCGCTCGCGAGGCGGATTGGATTTGCGGTAGGGACAGTAAGATAATGTTTCGTGACTCATTATGGAGGTCTTGAAATATGGAGGTCTTGAAATGGAAAACTTTCTTGCACCGTACCGGCCACAACTCTTGGACCCCAACCCGTATTCGCTAAGCGAGCCGGATCTTAAATTGGCAGAACGTTCGTGTATTTGACTTGACCAAGGGCAAAGCTCGACTCGATCGAAGCTATCCCATCCAATCTGGTGAGCTTTTCCTTCACGAACCCCTCGTATGCTTGGAGGTCGGCCACGACGACTCTAAGCAAGTAATCGCGAGGCCCTGTCATGAGGTAACATTCAAGAACCTCCGGCCATCTGGCGATAGCCTTACTGAACTTATCTAGTGCCGGCTCTTTCTGGCTCTCCAACTTTATCGAAACGAAGACGCTCACTGGCAAACCCACTTCATGCTGATTGAGCAATGCGACGTATCTTGAAATGATGCCAGCTTTCTCCATCATTTTGATGCGACGAAGACAGGGTGATGCGGAAAGACCAATGCTCTCGGCGATAGTCGTAACGCTCATCCGGCCGTCCTGCTGCAACAACGAAAGGATTTTTCGATCTAGCGAGTCCAATAATTTTGGCATCTTTCACCCCTTTAATCGCCAATAATAGCGAATAATGCCTATCTTTTGCTAGTTTCGTAGCGTCTTTAGCTAAATTCACCGCCTCAATAGTGAAAAACTGGCTCCAAGACCAGACCTATTGGTAGGGGCCAATCATGAGTCAAACCCACCTGGAAATTCTCGCCGAGCTAGAGAAGAAGATTCTCTGGCTTGCGAGTTGGACAATTCACAACGCGAACCACATTCGCGAAAACAGCGACGGAATAAAAGTTGGAGGACATCAAGCCTCGTCGGCTTCCCTCGCGACAATCATGACAGCTCTCTATCTTGACGTGCTGAGGCCGCAAGACCGAGTTGCGGTTAAACCACACGCGTCCCCGGTTTTTCACGCGATACAATATCTTCTGGGAAAGCAAACTCGGGAAAAGCTTGAAAACTTTCGCGGCTACAAGGGCGCGCAAAGCTATCCCTCGCGTACCAAAGATATCGACGATGTAGACTTTTCTACCGGCTCAGTTGGACTTGGTGTCGCTCAAACTTTGTTCTCTTCGCTCGCTCAGGATTACGTTCGAGGCCACGGCTGGGGAACAGACCGGCCGGAAGGCAGAATGGTCGCGCTCATTGGCGATGCCGAGCTAGATGAAGGAAATATTTTTGAAGCCATGCTCGAAGGTTGGAAGCACGGACTTCGAAACTGCTGGTGGGTGATCGACTATAATCGCCAGAGTCTTGACGCTGTCGTGCGCGAGGGTCTTTGGCAGAAGTACGAAAATCTTTTTCGAAACTTTGGTTGGGAAGTCGTAATCGTAAAGTACGGCTCTCTGCAGGAAACCGCCTTTCGTGAGCCTGGTGGGGAGAAGTTACGTGCTTGGATTGATACTTGTCCCAATCAACTCTATTCCGCTCTGACTTTCCAAGGCGGCGCCGCCTGGAGAAAGCGGCTTCTGGATGAGATTGGTGATCAGGGACCTGTTTCGGCGTTGATAGATCGACGTAACGACGAAGAGCTCGCACGATTGATGAGCAATCTCGGTGGTCACGATCTTCCCGCTCTAAGTGAAGCGTTTCATGCGATCGATCACGACCGACCGGTTTGCTTTATCTGCTACACAGTCAAAGGCTTTGGCCTTCCGATGGCTGGTCACAAGGATAACCATGCCGGCCTCATGACGCCTGCTCAAATGGAAGCATTCCAGGAGAAAAATGGCGTCCGCAAAGGAATGGAATGGGAGAAGTTTGAAGGCTTAGGCCTCCCCGAGTCACTTCTGCAAGAGTTTCTCGATAAAGTTCCCTTCGCGCGACGGCCACAGCAACAGCGAGCGGAGACTTTTGAAATACCACAAGACTTTCCGAACCCAAGACAGGCGGCCAATTCGACGCAAGCTGGGTTCGGTTCAATCCTGAATGAGATTGGCAAGGCGAAGGACGAATACGCTTCGCGTATCGTGACAACCTCACCCGACGTTACGGTTTCCACCAATCTGGGTGGATGGGTAAATCGCCGTGGGCTGTTCGCCCTCGCCAAGCTTGCAGATACGTTCAAAAGCGAACGGATTGCTTCAACATTTAATTGGGAGTTTTCTCCAAACGGTCAGCACTTCGAACTTGGTATCGCGGAGATGAATCTTTTCATCAACCTTTCCGCACTGGGATTGTCTCACGCGATCAATGGCGAACGACTGCTCCCTATAGGAACACTCTACGATCCATTTATCGCACGAGGTCTCGATGCGCTTAACTACGCCTGTTATCAGGATGCCCGTTTCATTGTTGTTGCAACACCCTCAGGTATCACTTTGGGTCCGGAGGGCGGGGCCCATCAGTCAATCAGCCAACCTTTGATCGGCATGGCGCAGGACGGACTAGCGGCGTTTGAACCTGCTTTTACCGATGAACTTTCGGCGATCATGCACTTCGCGCTCCGCTACATTCAAAGGGACGGTAGTGGTGATTCTTCCGAACAAAACTGGCTTCGAGACGAGACAGGTGGGTCCGTTTATCTCCGCCTTTCGACGCGTACTATCGAGCAGCCGCAACGTTTTATTGATGAAACTTTGCGAAAGGACATTATCGACGGTGGCTATTGGCTTCGAAAGCCGGGTCCGAATGCGGAAACGATTGTCGCTTACATGGGCGCAGTCGCACCAGAGGCAATAGATGCCGTCGGTTTGATGGCCGAAGATCGCCGTGACGTAGGATTGTTGGCTGTGACTTCTGCTGACCGCTTGAACGCGGGATGGACCGCTGCGCAACGCGCCCGAGAGCGTGGACAAACACAGGCCAAGTCACACATTGAGCGGCTTCTCGAAGGTTTGCCCGCGCATTGTGGCTTTGTGACTGTGCTGGACGGCCACCCCGCTACGCTCTCTTGGATAGGAGCTGTGAAAGGGCACAAAGTTCGTGGGCTCGGAGTCGAGCACTTTGGTCAGACAGGTTCGCTAAAAGATTTGTATCGTCACTACGGCATTGATGCGAATTCAATCATCGCCGCAGCAAATTCTCTAACGGCAGCGCGGCCAATCCGTTACCTGCAAGCTCTTTCTGCCTGAGGTTAGTGATGAGCATTCAGGCTGCTGGTTTGTGAGCAACTGGCGAAGCCATATTGCTTTCACCCCACGATTTGAGCGCGAGGATGACCGGCTTCAAACTCCGGCCGCGTTTGGATAAACTATATTCTACTTTTGGCGGAACCTCGGGATAAACAGTACGGATGAGAAATCCGTCGTTCTCCAGTTCACGCAATTGGTTAGTGAGCATGCGCTGCGTAACGTTTGGTATGCGCCGGCGGATTTCATTGAAGCGAAGAGTACCTTGTAACAAATGCCACAAGATCACTCCTTTCCATTTTCCGCCGATCATTGCGAGTGCGGCTTCCACCGGACATCCCGGACTGCAATCGAAACGATCATGACGCTTGCGTGGCATAGACAGTATCCTTTTATACACTATGTGTAATTTATGTGCATTCTTGCCAATAATACTCTGAAGGCTCACCTGTTGCAAAACAAAAGCAGCAGGAGAATTGAATGCGCGCCGTTGGATACAAAAATCCCCTTCCAATTACAGATGAGCATTCGCTTGTCGACATAGAATTGCCGCGACCAGTTCCGTCAGGCCGGGACCTATTGATTGAGGTCAAAGCTATTTCCGTAAATCCTGTCGATACAAAGGTGCGCGCGAGTGCTCGGCCGGAAGGAGATAGCTGGAAGATTTTGGGGTGGGATGCCTCTGGAAAGGTGATCGAGACCGGATCGGATTCAAAACTGTTTAAGCCTGGCGATGAAGTTTATTACGCCGGCTCAATTACGAGACCCGGCACATATGCCGAATTCCACTTGGTTGATGAGCGCATTGTCGGACGGAAACCAAACACTCTTAGCTGGGCCGAATCAGCAGCGCTTCCTCTCACCGCCATTACAGCGTGGGAAACACTCTTTGATCGGCTCGACGTCAAGGGATCACTGATACCAGGCGCTGCGCGCGCGATCGTCATTATCGGCGGCGCCGGCGGCGTTGGATCAATCGCTATTCAGCTTGCTCGGAAATACTCCGATGTAAAGGTGATCGCGACAGCGTCGCGCCCAGAAACCCAGTCGTGGGTGACGGACCTTGGCGCACATTTCGTCGTAGATCATTCAAAGCCATTAGCTAAACAAATCGCCGTGCTTGACGTCGGCGCTCCAGGCTATGTTTTCTCGACGACCAACACTGACAAACATCTTTCCGAGATTGCCGAGTTTATCTCGCCGCAAGGCCGCTTCGCGTTGATCGACGACCCTGGTGCGCTCAACATAATGCCCTTCAAACGAAAGAGTGTGTCGGTGCATTGGGAATTAATGTTCACCCGTTCTTTGTTCGAGACTGCTGATATCGCTTCTCAGGGTCAATTGTTGAACGATGTCTCTTGTTCCGTGGATGCAGGGCATATTCGCACAACACTCGATGAGAACTTCGGGCCGGTTAACGCTTCCAATCTTAAGCGCGCTCACACGTTTATCGAAAGCGGCAATGCACGAGGAAAGATTGTTTTGGAGTGGCGTTAGCGTAACGCTTTAGTTTTCCAACCTCCTTTAACGTGATACGCGATACGTAATTCAGCAATATTGAGCAGCGCATATCATCGCACTAAGAAAATGATCTCCGGATGAGGTTTTCGTTACAGAAAGATATACATTGGACCGCCCTTGATGGCGGGGAAGCCGTAGCCGTTCACGAACACAAGATCGATGTCGGATGAGCGTAGAGCTATGCCATCCGCAAGAACCTTGGCCCCTTCATTCGCCATACTGGCGATCAGGCGGCG
Source organism: uncultured Hyphomicrobiales bacterium (assembly GCA_964620215.1). GTDB lineage: Bacteria > Pseudomonadota > Alphaproteobacteria > Rhizobiales > Xanthobacteraceae > JAUSIF01. The sequence continues at coordinate 632 of CAZUJE010000004.1, read as the reverse complement.
CACGATTTCCGCTTCCGAAAACTGCCTCGGCTTGATCGATTTCGCCGTGCGCTCCGCTTCCAGGAATTTCACAACTTCGGGATTGGGTAGCGGACGCGCACCCTTCTCATGAACATACCAGCCGCGTCCGGTCTTGCGCCCGAAAAAGCCTTGCTCGCAAAGCCGGTCGGCGACTTCCACGTAACGCTCATCGGGATGGCGCGTGGCCGCGCGGCGCTTCCGCATGGCCCATGCAATGTCGAGACCGGCGAGATCGGAAACCGCGAACGGCCCCATCGCGAAACCGAAATTCTCCATCGCCTTGTCGATTTGTTCGGGCGATGCGCCGTCCAGCATCAGATATTCGGCATGCCGGCGGTAAACGGAAAAAATCCGGTTACCGATGAAGCCGTCGCATACGCCTGCGACGATCGGCAGCTTTCCGATCATGCGCGCGATCTCAAGTCCCGTCATCAAAACATCGGGCGCGGTCTTCGCTCCGCGCACGACTTCCAGCAGCCGCATCACATTGGCGGGCGAGAAGAAGTGCAGCCCGATGACTTCTTCCGGGCGTTTGGTAATCGCCGCGATCTCATTCACATCGAGATAGGAAGTGTTGGTCGCAAGGATCGCACCCGGCCGGGCCAGACTGT
>CAZUJE010000003.1:30429-59960 GCA_964620215.1 uncultured Hyphomicrobiales bacterium | reverse complement strand
CGCACCAGCTAGAACCGTGAGGCGGCGATGCCGGGCAAGAATTTCGCCATCATTGTCGCCTCGACCCGAGCGCGCACCGGCAAGACGCTGCTGGCACGCCTGATTGGGGATCATTTTCTATTGAATGATCGCCGCATCGATATTTTCGATACCGACGCGATCGAGAAATCGCTCACCGCGTGCTTCACCGGCAAGTCGGTGGTGATCGACCTCGACCGCACCGTCGATCAGATGAAACTCTTTGACACGCTTGCGGCACCGATGCCGGAGTCCCAGGTCATCGACCTGACGCACCGCTCGTTTCAAAAGTTCTTCAAGCTCATGCGGGATTCGGACTATGTCGCCGAAGCGCGCGCGCGCGGCATCGAGCCGGTGATTTTCTATATTCCCGACCGCGACGAGGAGACCTACGAACAGGGCCGTATGATCCGCAATTTCTTCCGTGACGCCGCTTTCGTGCTGACGGAAAATACGTTCCTCGGAGAAATCCAGAAAGAGGCGCGCCGGAGTGAAAGCTATCTCGCCTTCAGGACACATCAGCCGAAAATGACCGTGCCGCAGCTCGATCCATTTTTCACCGGCGTCGTGATGGACCCGAATTTTTCGCTGTCCGAATTCATGCGACGGACATTGGTGACGGAACCATCCGCTTCCCTCACCCCGCCACCGGGCCAGCAATCGCTTGCATATCTCTCGCGCGAGACGCGCGCGGGCGTCACTGCCTGGCTGAAGCCGGCATTCGCGGAAATTTCCCGTGTCCTGCAAGAGATCGAAGACCGCCCGCAGGAAACGGAGCGCGACCCGTTCGGAAAATGAATCTCACGGAGTGAAACGTGACTGAGCCCATCCACGACATCGCCCATCTCGGCCATCTCGAGCTGCTCACGCCCAAACTTGAGGACAGCGTGAAGTTCTTTGTGAACATCTGGGGCATGGTGGAAAGCGGCCGCAAAGGCGACTCCGTCTATCTGCGCGGCTGGGACGATTACGAACGTTCATCCTTGAAGCTCACGGCGGCGAAGCAGCCGGGCCTCGGTCATTTTGCGTTTAGGTGTTGGAGCAAGCAAGCGCTGGAGCGACGCGTCAAAATTATCGAGAGCATGGGTGCAGGCATCGGCTGGAACGACGGCGATGTTGGCCACGGTCCTGCTTATGTTTTCCAAAACCCTGACGGCCATCGGATGGAAATTTATTACGAGACGGAGTGGTATCAGCCGCCCCCGGAACTGAAGCCCGCGCTGAAAAATCAGGCGCAGAAATTTCCGGGCCGCGGCGTGAATGTGCGCCGCCTCGACCATTTGAACCTGCTCGCAAGCGACGTCACGCCGGTGCGCAAATTCATGGAAGACGCACTCGGCATGCGCCTCACCGAGCAGATTGTTCTGGACAGCGGCGTCGAAGCCGGCGCCTGGGTCACATCGAACAACAAAAGCTACGACGTGGCGATTGCGCGCGATCACACCGGCTCGCGGGGGCGCTTCCACCATTTTACTTTTGCCGTGGACACGCGCGAGGAAATCCTGCGCGCGGCGGACATCTATCTGGAAAACGGCGTGCATATCGAAACCGGCCCGCACAAGCACGCGATCCAGCAGACGTTTTTTCTGTACGGCTACGAGCCGGGTGGAAACCGCGTCGAAGTTGCGAATGCCGGCGCGCGGCTTATGCTCGCACCCGACTGGAAACCGATTGTCTGGACCGAGACGGAACGTAAGAAGGGACAGGCTTGGGGACTAAAAACAGTCGAGACGTTCCACACCTACGGAACTCCGCCGATTGATTTGGCAGCGGCACCAAATTCCGGGCTGGAAAAGAAGAAATAATCGTCCTAGAAGTTTTCGAGGGCGACGCAGGCGCGAGATGTGCATTCGCGCCCGGAACAATCATGAGGACGTAATGAAAATCCAGGATTCTTGGATCGCAGCCTTTTTGTCGGTTTCAGTGCTGGCCGCCCCGTCCGCCCAAGCGCAGATGGTGAAAATGCCGGGTACGACCGGCGAATTCCTCGGCTATTGCAAATCGAATCCCGGTACCTGCGTGAATTTCATCCAGTCAGTCGGCAAGGTGCTTTTGGAGCGGGGCGAGAAAAACAAGAAACCGGAAATCTGCATTCCGAAAGAAGCCGGCGAACGCAACGATTACGACCGCATCATGCGCTGGATCATGCTGCGGCCGGAAACGCATGTGAAGCCGACCAATGCGGTTCTCGCGGACGCCTTGAAAGGCATCTATCCGTGCGGAGCGGCCGCCAAGTCCGATAGCAAATCCGAGAAGAAGTAATTATTCGCCGACCGCGCCCATGCGCGGCGCGCCGATACGCGGCTGGCCCCAGCTTGTCTCGCCCCGGCGCGGCTGCGCGTAAGGCTGGTTGTCGCTGGGATTCACGACGGTCGCGACGGGTGCGCGTTGCGGCTGCATCGGGGCCGAATTCATCGGCACCGACGAAGTCATTGCGGGCGAGCCGACCTCAAGTGAATTGGCATAACGCGGGATGATGACGCGCTTGCCTGAGCGCGCTTCGTCGTCGCCATCGAAATTGCTGGCCTGACGGATCGCCCAGGCCGGCACGCCATACATGCTCGCGAGCGAGCTGATGCTCTGGCCCGGCTCCACGGTAACCGGCATACCGCCATCCCACAGTTCAATCTGCGCGTTGCCCGGCACCGTGTAATTGAACGACACCAGCGGTTTCATCTGCTGCGGGAACGCAACGACCTGAAGCACCTTGGCGATGACTTCCTTGTGCAGTTGCGGAATGCGGTCGATGTTCATATGGCCGATCTCGAAATGATTGCGGAGATCGACGTTGAGAAGCTGACCCTTGAAATCCGGCTGCGCGGCGACCGCGCCGCCGCCCAGCATGTTCAGCGACTGATAGAGATTGATGAAACGCGCCACGTTCGACGGGACGTTGCGGTTGAAGCGGGTCGGATCGAAACCGATGGCCAGGGAAACGGGTACGCCCGCTTCCTTCATCATGTAGGCCATGTTGATGATCATGTCGCCGCCGTTGGAGTGCCCGATCAGGACGATCGGCCAGCGGTCGGGATCGGATTTGTAGAGCTTGATCGCTTCCTTGGCGCACTCGTACCACTCGCTGTGGCGGTGCGCGCTCGCGGTCGTTCCGCGGCGGTTCAATTCGTGGGCAAGCTCGGTCATGCCGCCCGACCAGATGTGGCCGATGCCACGGAAAATATAGACGCGGCCCGGCAGGCGGGTTTGCTGGCGGTCGCTCGGGTCGGAATAGCTCATCAGGCCCGACATATCGACGAGCCCAACGCTGGCGCAGCCCGTCAGAAACGCGCCAAGCAGCGCAACCCCGATCATTCGAATAAGAACGCGCATGCTCCCCTTCGGCCTCGCCTTTTTGACCTACGCGAAGCCGACGGAACCATTGCTCCGGGCGGCTCAAATTGATGGACCATCCGCAGAACCGATTCCGCTGCGGGTGACCGTTTCGCCAGCCTTCCTCTAAATGGTTAAAAATGTGTATATTTTGACGCACTCGCGGCGATGAAAAGGCGTCCCCGCAAGGGAATACCGTCCTTGACCGGCGAGGCCGCATCGCCCATTTGTCGCCCGTGAACGCCCCCCATTCCGCCATAGACCGCGACGCGCCCGCAGCGGCGGCGCCCAGAGTTTCGTTCGTATCGCTCGGCTGCCCGAAGGCGCTGGTGGATTCGGAACGCATCATCACGCGCCTGCGGGCCGAGGGCTATGAACTCGCGCGCGAACATGCGGGCGCCGATGTGGTGGTGGTGAATACCTGCGGATTTCTCGACAGCGCCAAGGCCGAAAGCCTGGAGGCGATTGGAACCGCGCTGAAGGAAAACGGCCGCGTGATCGTGACAGGCTGCATGGGCGCTGAACCCGACGAAATCCGCGCGGCGCATCCCAGCGTTTTAGCGGTCACCGGCCCGCATCAATACGAACAGGTGATGGGCGCGATCCATAGCGCTGTGCCGCCGAAGCACGATCCTTATCTCGATCTCGTGCCTGAACAGGGCATCAAGCTTACGCCGAGGCACTATTCGTATTTGAAGATTTCCGAGGGGTGCAACAACCGCTGCTCCTTCTGCATCATTCCGAAACTGCGCGGCGACCTTGTCAGCCGCCCCGCAGCAGATGTCCTGCGGGAAGCGGAAAAGCTCGTGAATGCCGGCGTGAAGGAACTGCTGGTCATTTCACAGGACACCTCGGCTTACGGCGTGGACGTGAAATATGCCGAGAGCCAGTGGAAGGACCGCAGCGTTCGCGCGAAATTCCTCGATCTCTGCCGCGAACTGGGTGAATTCGGCGCCTGGGTGCGCCTGCACTACGTCTATCCCTACCCGCATGTGGACGAAGTGATGCCGCTGATGGCGGAAGGAAAAATCCTCCCCTATCTCGACATTCCCTTTCAACATGGAAGTCCGTCTGTCCTGAAGCGCATGAAGCGGCCCGCCGCGCAGGAGAAAACGCTCGCGCGGATCGCCCGCTGGCGCGAGCTTTGCCCGGATCTCACGATCCGCTCCACCTTCATCGTCGGTTTTCCCGGCGAGACGGATGCGGAGTTCGCTGAACTGCTCGCTTTCATGGAAGAGGCGCAAATCGACCGCGCCGGCTGTTTCAAGTTTGAGCCGGTGCGCGGCGCGCCCGCGAACGAGCTTGAAAATCCGGTGCCCGCGGAAATCAAGGAAGCGCGCCACAAGCAGTTCATGGAATTGCAGCAGAAAATCAGTGCACGGAAACTGAAACGCAAAGTCGGCAAGCGCGAGAAGGTCATCATCGACGGCGTAAACGGCAACACCGCGCGCGGTCGTACACGCGGCGACGCGCCGGAAATCGACGGCACGGTTCATATTTCAACGCGAAGACCCTTAAAAGTGGGTGAGTTCGCAACCGTGATGATCGAGCAGTCCGATGCCTACGACCTGCATGGCAGTGTCGTCGGATTCTGACCCGTCATTCCGGATGCCGAGCGAAGCGAGGCAGTCCGGAATCCATAACCCCAGAGCAAATAATTGAACTCGGTGTTTATGGATTCCGGGCTCGCGGCTTGCTTCGCTCGCCGCGCCCCGGAATGACGGCGATGATCAAATCTTGTAAGCCGTCCGGAAGCCGCCCCAGTGCCGTCCATGTACGCGGACCGGCGCGTCGATTTCCTTCATCATAATCATGACGCCGTTGCCCATGTCGCGCGGATAGGACTGGATCACATAAGGCCGCGCGTTGCGCGCAGCGCAAAGTCCGGCGCGGTCGTCGAAGATACGGCGATTGCGGGAGTTCGCGGTGTTCCAGATCACATCGTCCGGTTTCTGCGGATGCCCGTATTTCAGATTGTGGACCGGCAAAAACGCATTCCGGTCGATTGCAGAGCAGAACACCATGCGGTGATCGCTCGCCAGCAATTTTTCCTGAATGTCCGGCAGGACGCGGTCGAGCAGATCGAGATATTGCGTGCGGAACTGCTGCGGGTTGCTGCCGGGGATCGGCACATACTGGTTGTCGAACAGGGCTTCCATCGTGATACGTTTTTCATCCACCAGCCGCTCGAACAGCGCCGAAACTTCCGCCGCCGTCTTCACGGCACGGTCGATGAATTCCTGGTTCTCGGTCTTGATCGAAGCAAGCTTCGCCGACAGGCGCTCGCGGCATTCCGACGACATCTCGCCGAATTCCATGTGCAGGCCGAGATCGGACCGGTTCACAAGCCGCACCTGCGCGCGGCAGAAACCGCCGATGTCGAGCGATAGCTGGGTTCCGGACGCGGCCGACAACTCTCCGGCCAGTTTGACCAGTACGCCGCCTTCGCTCAGGTCGACGGTCTTGCCGTTGAATTTTTGCCCGCCATAGGAAATTTCCGCCTGCACGTCGCAAGGCAGGCGGTCGAATTTCCGGCGGTCGCCGATTTCGGTTTGGCGCAGGAAGATGCTGAGGCGCTTGCGCAGCTTGTTCGCAAGCTCCGAGGCCGAACCGGTCGAGCGGTCGATCTCAAGGCTCTGTTCGTTGGCCTTGACCGTCGCATCCTTGATTTTCTTTGCACGATCCGCGACATCGGCGACGAAATTGGAATTTTCCATCGCGTTCTGGGAAAGCTCCTGGGTCGTCGTGACCTGCTCTTCGACGGCGGAAGCAATGGTCGAAAACAGCGGCTTGATGTTGTCGATCAGGCCGGCGATTTTTGCCAGCGTCTCGATGGATTCCTGGGTATCGCGCTGGAGCACTTCCACCTGGCGGGAAATCTCCGCGGTCGCTTTCTGGGTTTCCACCGAAAGCGCTTTCACTTCGTTGGCGACGACCGAAAATCCCCTGCCCGCGTCGCCCGCGCGCGCGGCTTCGATGGAAGCGTTGAGCGCAAGCAGGTTGGTCTGCTTGGCAATCGAGGAAATCAGTCCGATCACCTTTCCGATTTGCACCGATGATGATTTCAGGCTGTCCACCCGCGCACCGGTGGCACTCGCGGCCTGACTGGCCTGATCGGTCATATGGTTGGCTTTGTTGATCTGCACGCCGATTTCCGACGACGACTGGGCGAGCTGCTCGGTAGCGCTCGCGAGCATCTGCACATTCTCGTTCGCGGTATCGACGAGATCGGAGAGGTCGGAAGTGCTGACGCGGATCGCTTCCAGTTCGTCGCGCGATTTCGCCACGACATCGTGCGCGCCGTTGGCGGCGTCGCCAACCTTGGCGATCATGTCGCCGAGATCGATTTCCAGCAAGTCGAGCGACTCGCGCACGCGCTCCGTGGAACCTGCATTCAGGCCCGCATTATCCGCTGCTGTATCGGGAACGAGCGAAGCGAATTCCGCTTCCACTTCCTGGGTGAGAGCGGGTTTTTTATCGGCAGACTTGAGACGCGCAAACAGAGCCATGCGAATTCCTATGGCCGCGAAATTTCAGCGCTGTACGAAAAAGCAAATGCAAAAAACCTGTGCAGTTTCATCGCACAAGATCGTTAACCAGTGGTGAAAACCGGTTGTATTCCGTTAAACGATAGTATTAGTCGATGAGAAGATCGCGCAGCACGCCTTCGATGATTTTTGTCGCGGCTTCCAGATCTTTCAGCCGCACGTTTTCATCGGCATTGTGCGCGTTCGCTTCGAGAATGGAACGCGGGCCAGCGCCATAGAGCACTGTTGGAATACCACGCACCGAATAGTGCCGCGCGTCGGTGTAGAGCGGTACGCCAGTAGCCTTGATCGAAACGCCAAGCACGCGCTTCGCATGTTTTTGCAGGGCGGCAACGAGTTTTTCGATGCCCTTCACTGGCTTCAAAGCTTCGGCAAGCAGCACCCGGCGGCACTCGACCTGGATGCCCTTGCGCGCTCCAGCTTTCCTGATGAGTGCGATCAGATCGCGTTCGGCCTTCTTGGCGTTTTCTTCGGGGATCAGACGCCGGTCCAACCGTAAAGTTACGAGGTCAGGAACGACATTGGTGTTGATACCGCCGGAGATCAGACCGACATTCAGCTTCGCTGTACCAATGCCCGGTGACTTGCTTTTTTTCTTGGCCAGTTTTTTCCGCTCCGCATAGAGGACGATCAGGATCGCATTCGCGGCTTCCAGCGCGTCGGAGCCGGTTTCCGGCATAGCCGCATGGGCCTGCTTGCCCTTCACTTTCACTTCGAGATGCAGGCAGCCGTTATGCGCGGTGACGACCGAATAGGAAAATCCCGCGCAGATCACGAGGTCGGGTTTGGATATTTTCTCATCGAGCAGCCATTTAGGGCCGATTTCGCCGCCGGATTCCTCGTCATAGGTAAGATGCAATTCGACCGTGCCGTTCAGACCGCTGCTCGCGTTTTTCAGCGCGCGCAGCGCGAAGGCATAGGTGGCAAAATCGGACTTCGAGACGGCCGCCCCGCGCCCGTAGATCGCGCCGTTTTTGACCACAGCGCCATAAGGATCGACGCTCCAGCCCTGCCCCGGCGGCACCACGTCGCCATGCGCATTGAGCGCAATCACCGGGCCGCTGCCCGAGCCAAATTTCTCGCGGATGAGCAGATTGACCGCCGAGCGCATTCCGTTCGCCTTGACCAGCGCATCAGGCACTGAATGACGTTCCACCTTGAAACCCAGTCCTTCGAGCAGCTTCGCCGCTTCCTCCGCATGGCGCGCGCAATCGCCGGGAGGATTGTCGGATGGCACGCGCACGAGCGCTTTCAAGAACTCAACCTCACGCTCGAACTCGCTCATGATTTCAGGTCCGGCTTGAAATTCTCGATGAAACGGATGAAGGCCGCCGTGGCGATCCCCATGTCTTCCGGGCTCGCATATTCGGCGGGGTTGTGGCTGACACCACCACGGCAGCGCACGAACAGCATCACGATCGGGCAGATCGCCGACATCATGATACCGTCGTGGCCGGCGCCCGAGGTGAGTTTCACGGGTTCTCCGCCGACTGCAGCAATCGCCTCCGCAAGGCGCAACTGCATAGTCTCATGGCATGGCGTGGTGGCGATCCGGTGAATGACATCGGACGCGAAGCCGAGATGGCGGCGATCCGCGACGCCCCTTGCCTCATGCTCGAACCGCCCGATGGCTTTCGTGCGGGACTCATCGTTGGCGGAGCGCAGATCGAGCGTGAAGCGAACGACGCCCGGAATGATGTTGATGGCGCCGGGATTGACTTCCATCCTGCCGACCGTCGCGACCATGGAGTCCTTGGAAAACTGGCTCGCGATTTTTTCCGCGAGCAGCGTGATTTCCGCCGCCCCCGCCAGCGCGTCCTTGCGCAGATTCATGGGCACAGTCCCGGCGTGGCCAGCCTCGCCGGTTAGCGTCATCTGCAACCGTGTCTGTCCCGCGATCACGGTCACGACGCCAAGCGGCTGTTCCTCGGCTTCTAGCACCGGCCCCTGTTCGATGTGCATTTCGAGGTAGCCGGCGGCCTGTTCCCTCGGAATTGCGGCTTCGGCAATCTTCTTCGGGTCTTTGCCGTAAGCCCGCAGCGCATCGGCATAGGTCACGCCGTCCTTGTCCTTCAGTTCCAGCTGCTTCGGATCGAATTTTCCGGCGACAGCGGCGGACGTGGAAAGCGTGGACGGAAACCGCGATCCTTCCTCGTCGCCGAACGCCACCACTTCAATTCCGCACGGCGGCTGGATTTTCAGGCGCGTGAACGCATCCACGGCAAGGATCGGCGCGACAATGCCGAGTGGCCCGTCATAGCGCCCCGCATCCAGCACCGTATCGAAATGCGATCCCAAAATGAGATAGGGCGGATTGCCGATGCGCCCCCGTACATTGCCGAGCGCGTCCTCGAACACTTCAAGACCCGCTTCCTTCATCCATTGCGCGATGAGATCGGCCGCGCGGCGAAATTCCGGGGTCAGATACAAACGCACCAGCCGCTCGGGCTCGGCCGAAATCGCAGCCAGTTCCTCCAGCATCGCTTCGGCGCGGCGGCCTAGTGCTGAAATATCTTCCTGTGAAAGCGGGAGCGGTTTCATCGGCGTGTGTTCGCTTGCAGCCATGCGCCGAGGGCGGCGCGTTCATCATTGGTCATGCGCGTCTCGTTACCGAGCGGCATTGCATTCGACTGCACAGCCTGTACGCGCACAAGATGCGCATATTGGCGAAGGTCGTTCAGATTTTCGAGGCGGATATCTTTCGGGGCTTCCGCAAAACCCGGATGTTTCGGCTTTTTCGAGTGGCAGCTCACGCAATGATGCGAGACGATCTTCAGCGCGTCGGCGTCCGCCACCTGCGCCGAACTTGTGGCGGTCTGAGGCGCGGTCACGGTAATCGCGCTCGCCAGCGCAATGGCCGCAACGGGTGCCGCCCAGCTGTAAGCGTTGAAATCATCGCCAGCGTCGGCGCGGTTGAGGAGGTGGCGCACGAGGCCGCCGGTGATCAGGATCAACGCCACCACCAGCCATGAATGCGGGTGGCTGAACAGCATCGGATAATGCTGCGAGACCATCATCAGCAGCACCGGAAGCGTCAGGTAATTATTATGCAGCGAGCGCTGTTTTCCGATGGCGCCGAGCCGGGCATCGGGCTCATTACCGGCGATCAGTTGCCCGACCATTTTCTTCTGGTTCGGGATGATGACCAGAAACACATTCGCCGCCATGATGGTGCCGACCAGCGCACCAACATGGATGAATGCACCGCGTCCCGAAAAGACGTGCGTCAGCCCCCAGCTCGCGGCAACGATCATCGCGAACACGATAACCGCCAGCGGCACGGTGTTGCTGCCAAAAACGCGGCAGATGAGATCGTACAAAATCCATCCGAGCACCAGCGTCGCCACCGAAATCAAAATTGCGGTTATTGGCGTGATGTCGAGCACGGTGGGATCGATCAGATAGGCGCGCGCGTTCCAATAGTATTGGACACAGAGCAGGCCGAAGCCGGTGACCCAGGTGAGATAGGCTTCCCAGCGAAACCAGTGCAGATGCTCCGGCAGTTGCGGCGGAGCGACCGTGAATTTCTCGACGTGATAGAAGCCGCCGCCATGCACCTGCCAGGCGGCGCCCTGTACGCCGGAAGGCTGGCCTTTTTCCCTGCGCAGACCGAGATCGAGCCCGATGAAATAAAACGACGTGCCGATCCAGCCGATGCCCACCACCATGTGGGCCCAGCGCAGCAAGAGATTCAACCAGTCGGCGAAAAATGCGTCCATGATCCAGAAAGCATCAGCGGGCGGCGATTTTCAGCCACCCGCTTCAGCATTGCAATCGCTCAGCGCCGCGTGAAGCGGCTGAACTGGAAATGCTGCACGGTTCCCCATGGAGTCTGGTGATCGTCGTTCACTGTTTCGACCAGTTTGAATTGCGGGCCAAGTTCAACGGCTAGCGTTTCGGCCGAATAACGAATCACGGGTAGTCCGCTGCATCGCTCGGGGCCGTTGAGTGCAAAAGTTGAAATGACCACGCAGCCGCCCGGTTCGACCGCGGCAAGCAAGGCCGAGACATAGGCTTTGCGATCTTCTTCCTCGGTCAGGAAATGCAGGACGGCCCGATCATGCCATAAACGGTACCGCCTGACAGGCTTCCATTCGGTGATATTCGCGACAACCCAGTCAATCGAGATTGAGTGTGCTCCGAGACGCTTGCGATTATGTGCAATTGCCTCCCCGGAAATATCGAGAACGGTTACATCCTTGTAACCGGCGTCCAAAAGCCGATCCACCAGTCTCGATTCTCCACCGCCAACATCGATGATGGGTACATCCGGCCCGCCGCCACAATGCCGGATAAATTCAATGGAGGTGGCTGGTTCCTGCTGGAACCAGCTGACTTCGCTTTCCGCTTTCTTTGCGTACACCTCGTCCCAATGCTCTTTGCGGTCAGGACTTCCCATGTGCGTGCTCCCTGTGCGTCAAGGCAGCAAAACAGTCGATCCCGTGGTCTTGCGTGCTTCCAGTTCGCTGTGAGCCTTGGCAACGTCCTTCAGCGCATAGGTGTGATTGACTGGAACTTTCACAGCCCCGCTGCCAACCACATCCATCAAGTCCTTCGCCATGGCGCCGAGCGCGTCCTTGTTGGTCGCGTAGTTGACCAAGGTCGGGCGCGTTGCGAACAGCGAGCCCTTGCCCTGCAATAACTGGATCACGTTGGGCGCCTCGATCGAGCCAGAGGCATTGCCGAAACTCACGAACATGCCGCGCGGCTTGAGGCAGTCGAGCGAAGCCGGGAACGTCGCCTTGCCCACACCGTCATAGACCACATCGCACTTCGTACCTTTGGTGATCTCGCCGACCTTCGCGGCGAAATCCTCATCGCGATAAAGAATCGTGTGGTCGGCGCCGTTCGCTTTGGCGAGCTTGGCCTTGTCCTCGGAACCAACCGTACCAATGACGGTGGCGCCGAGATGCTTGCACCACTGGCAAAGGATCAAGCCGACGCCACCGGCCGCCGCCTGGACAAGGACGGTGTGGCCCTTCGCAACCTTGAAAGTCTGCCGGACAAGGTATTGAGCCGTGAGGCCTTTCAGCATCATGCCGGCGGCACTCTTGTCGTCCACCTTGTCGGAAAGCTTCACGAGCTTGTCGGCGGGGATGTTGCGCTCGGTCGAGTAGCCGCCACCGGGTGTGGTGCCGTAGGCGACGCGGTCGCCGGGTTTGAAATCGGTGACGCCGGGGCCGACTGAAACGACGACGCCCGCGCCTTCGTTGCCGAGGGTCATCGGCAGGCCGCCGGGAGCCGGATACAGGCCGGTGCGGAAATAAGTGTCGATGAAATTCAGGCCGATGGCGGTGTGTTTGATCCGCACTTCACCCTGACCGGGATCCTTGATCTGGATTTCTTCGTAGGTGAGCACTTCCGGCCCGCCGGTCTTGTGAATGCGTACTGCCGCAACCATCGCGTATCCTCCGCTTTTCATTATGTGGGCCAAACCCGCCGGCGCTGTTCTAGCGTCTGGGGCGGTCCGGCTCAACGCCCGCCGGTGACACGAAGGATTGATCCGGTGGCGTAGGAAGCGGCATCGGACAGCAGCCAGAGGATCGCCGACGCGATTTCCTCCGGCTTGCCGGGGCGCGGAATAGGGCTTTGAGAGCCGATCCGCTGCAAGCGGTCGGGCTGCCCGCCGGCGGCGTGAATCTCCGTCTCGATGATGCCGGGCGAGACGGCGTTGACGCGGATGCCCTCGGCGGCGACCTCTTTCGCGAGGCCAATGGTGAAGCTCTCAATTGCACCCTTGGAGGCCGCATACCAGGTGTATTCGCCGGGACTGCCGGTGTTCGCGGCGATCGAGGACACATTCACGATGGCACCACCCTGCCCGCCTTTCGATTTCGCCATTCGCAACACGGCTTCGCGGGCGACAAGAATTGCGGCTGTCGTGTTGAGATCGATCACCTCGCGGATCATTTTTGGATCGGCATCGGCGAGTTTCGAAGAGCGGCCGATAATGCCGACATTGTTCACGAGGTGCGTGAGCTGGCCAAAATCTTTCGCGACGCTCTCAAACAACCGTGCAATTTCTTCGTCCCTGGAAATATCCGCCTTGATCGCAACGGCTTTGCCGCCGCTCCCGCGAATATCCTTCACGACTGAATCCGCCGCGGCGGAATTGCTGAGATAATTGACGGCAACGCGATAACCTTCCGCCGCCGCCATTCGCGCGGTAGCGGCGCCGATACCGCGCCCGCCGCCGGTGATGAGCAGAACCTTTTCGCTCATCGAGCGCGCGCCGCAGCCCGCCGCCTGACTTTCGGCTTGGACGCCGGCAGTTTCAAACTGGTTTTCCGGTTATTCCGTTTCACCATTACGTTTATAAATTCCACGCCCGCAGCGAAAGCCATTGAGAAGTAGATGTAGCCGCGCGGGATGTGGAACCCGAATCCGTCCGCCACCAACGACACGCCGATCAAAACGAGAAATGCGAGTGCCAGCATTTTCACGGTCGGATATTTCTTGATGAAATCCGAAACGAAGCCGGACGCCAGATACATCACAATCATTGCGATCACGACCGCCGCCACCATCACCTCGATATCATCGGCCATGCCGATGGCGGTGATGATGGAATCTACCGAGAACACGATGTCGATGAGCGTAACCTGTACGATCACCCAGAAAAACGCCTCGCGCGCCCTGCTGGCTGTGCGCGCATGTTTCTCGCCCTCGATCTCGTCGTGAATTTCGCGCGTCGCCTTCACGATCAGGAAAAGCCCGCCGAGGATCAGGACAATATCGCGCCAGGAAAGATCGAACTCCCTGATCTTGATGACCGGCTCGGTCAGGCCGATCAGCCATGTGAGGAAGTAGAGCAGGATGATGCGGAAGATCAGCGCCATTGCCAGGCCAAGCTGACGCGCGTGCTTCGCGGCGTTTTCCTTGAGCTTGGAAACGAGCAGGGAAATGAAAATGATGTTGTCGATGCCGAGCACGATTTCCATCGCGGTCAGCGCCAGCAAGGCCGCCCAGGCGTTCGGGTTATAAATCAGATCAAGCATCGTTCCTCACGTTTTCCGTTCGCCAAAATGAATTGAGCCAGAGCCGAGAAAATAAACGGCAATCAGCAGGAGCGCCAAGACCACATAGCCTGGTGGGCTGAGATTCTGCATGAGCGCAAATGCGGAGAGGGCCAGCCATGCAATCAGCAAGGCAAAATTGAACTTCGCCAGTTGCTTCACGCGCAGCGGATGGATCACGAGCAGCGGGGAGAAAGTCAGCGCCACGAACAACGCCACCAGCGCCAGCGCCACATAAGGATCGGCGCGCAGCAGAAACAGATAGAACACCACGATGTTCCAGAGTGCGGGAAAACCCCGGAAATGAAAATCGCCGGTTTTCATCTGCAAATCTGCGAAATAAATCGCACCGGAAATCAGTACCGCCGCGGCGGCCGGCAAGGCGAAAGCCGGCGGCAGTAAAGGCCCGGCAGCCAGCGCGTAAGCCGGGATGAATACATAAGTCAGAAAATCCACCACGAGATCGAGCACGTCGCCCGACCAGCGCGGCAATGTTTCTTTCACGCGCAGCCAGCGCGCGAATGTGCCGTCGATACCGTCGATCACAAGGGCCGCGCTGAGCCAGAGAAACATTTCCGTCCAGCGTCCGCCGATGGCGGCCAGCATGGCAAGCAGCGCAAGCAGCGCCCCGGAAGCTGTGAAAATATGAACGAGAAAGGCCGCGGCAGGCGCGGCTTTCGCTCTGGCTTTGGAACGCGGAGACTTGGGTGCGGGAGGGGGCGTTCGGGGACGAGTTTTTCGGGCCATCGCTTTTTCTAGCCTATGCGGCGCTATCTTTGCAGCCCCCTCGCCTTGCGCGCCTGTGAACGCTATGAACCGCCTATGAGCAAAAAACAGGCGCTCACAGCGGACGCTGCGGTCGTAGGCGCAGGCCCGTCCGGCCTCGTTGCGGCACTCGCGCTGGCCAAGGACGGCATCAAGACAGTGCTGTTCGCGCCAACAGCGCCCCCCGACCGGCGCACCACAGCGCTGCTTGGCGGCTCGGTTCGCGTGCTGGAAGCACTCGGCGTCTGGCGGAATTTACCAGCGCACTCCTGCCCGCTCGAACATCTGCGCATTGTCGATGCGACCGACCGCCTGATCCGCGCGCCGGAAGTTCTGTTTCATGCGGGAGAACTCGGGCTGGATGCGTTCGGCCAGAATGTCCCGAACGAAATCCTGCGGAGTGAATTGCTGGCGGCGGCTGAGCGTTCTTCTTTCGTGGATGTCATCGCGGCCGCTGTGGATGAAATCATTCCGCAGGATGACAGGGTAATTCTGCGCGCGAACGGACAGGAGACCAGCGTCCGCCTTGTCGTGGCGGCGGATGGACGGAATTCACTGGGGCGCAAGTCGGCGGGCATCACGACCAAGCGGAAGGAATTTCCGCAGATGGCACTGGCGCTGAATGCCGGACACAGCCGCCCGCACAACAACATCTCGACCGAATTTCATACCGAGAGCGGACCTTTCACGCTGGTGCCGCTGCCGGGACAAAGCTCCAGCATCGTCTGCGTGGTGAAGCCCGAAACCGCGAAAGAATTGCTGGCACTCGACGACGAGGCGCTTGCGCTGGAAATGGAAAAGCGCGCGCACTCGATGCTCGGTGAAATGAAAATCCACGGCGGGCGCGGCTCGTTTCCACTCAGCATGGAAATCGCTGAAAGTTTCGCGAAAAACCGCATCGCGCTGGTCGGCGAAGCGGGACATACGTTGCCGCCCATCGGCGCGCAGGGATTGAATCTCGGAATCCGCGACGCGGCGACGATTGCGGAACTCGCGAGCGATGCAAAACGCGCGGGCGAGGATATTGGCGGGGAAAAAGTGCTCGGCGAATATCACAAGCGGCGCAGCGCCGATATCAATTTCCGCGCGCTGGCGGTCGAGATGATGAACCGCTCGCTGATGACGGATTTTCTTCCGGTCCAGGCGTTGCGCGGAGCAGGCTTCGACATCGTCTCGCGGTTCGGATTTCTCCGCAGGGCACTAATGCGAGAAGGGCTGGGCGAACGCCAAGCCGCGCCGCCGAGGCCGTAGGCCGAGGATCCGGCGCGGCAAGGAAAAATATGCGCCGCGTCTCGCAAAAGGCGAGGCGCTTTAGTTATTCTTCTCCGCCAGCGGCGGAAACGGTTTTGATTTTTCGTCCGTGCGGAATTCCGCGACAATCGGCACCGGGATCGCGGTCATTTCGCCACCATCGGGCGCTGACACCTTTCGATCAAACAAAGCGCGCTGCACGAAATGCGGATCGGCCAGCGCATCCTCCATGGTCGAAACAATCGTCACGCAACAGTCGGCGGCGGCGAACAGCGGCTTCCAGTGCGCGGCGTCCTTGGAAGCGATGATTTTTAGGATCGCATCGCGGGTCGCGTTCGGATCGCGCTCGTCATTCACCAGCTCTGTCGGAAGCCCGATGCTCTTTGTGAAGGCCGCCCAGAAATGATCTTCCAGCGCGCCGGCGGCGACGAGCTTGCCGTCCCGCGTCGGATACAACTGGTAACGCGGCGAGCCGCCATTGTGGCGCATCTCGCCGGGGCCGGGGTTTTTTCCGGTGACCTGCATGGTCGCGAGCGCATACCAGCCGAACATGAACATCGCGTCGGTCATGGCGATGTCGAGCCAGGCTCCCTTCCCGGTTTTCCCTCGCGCGATGAGTGCGAGCAGAATATTCGTCACCGCCGGAAACGTGCCGCCGCCAATGTCGGCAATGAGCGCGGGCGGAACGACGGGACGGTCGATCGGTCCCGGTGCGAGCGAAAGCAACCCGGTCGCGCCGATATAATTAATGTCGTGCCCCGCCTCTTTTTCGCGCGGACCTTTCTGGCCGTAACCGGAAATCGAGCAATAAATGATGCCGGGATTTCTCTGCTTCACCGCTTCATAACCAAAGCCAAGCCGTTGCATCACGCCGGGGCGAAATTGCTCCACGAGCACGTCGGCGCGCGAGACGAGATCGGCCACCGCGGCCTTGCCTTCCGCGGTTTTCAGATCAGCGACGAGACTCTTCTTGCCGCGATTGAGCAGCGCGAACGGGGCCGAATGCCCTTTATGAATTGGCGCAAATTTGCGGCCCTCTTCTCCGCCGGGTCGTTCCACTTTCACGACTTCCGCGCCCGCCTCGGCGAGCATCAGGGTCGCCATCGGTCCCGGCAGCAGTGTGGAGAAGTCGGCGACGAGAATTCCAGAAAGCGGCTTCATTGCAAACCGTCAGTGAAACAAATCAGCCCGTATCAGATCGTGCCGGATCAGATAAAGCAACAAGGTCACCGTCACCACCGAAGCAAGCGTGCTGATGAGCACTCCGCCTGATGCCTGTTGCACATAGACGTTATATTGCTTCGCCATCACGAAGGCGTTGAGCGCCGATGGAAGCGCTGCCATCAGGATCGCGGTGTAAATCCAGACCGGCTCAAAACCTCCGAAGGCGGACAGGATCAGCCACGCAATCGCGGGATGCAGAAAAAGCTTGATCGCCACCAGCACCGGTAACTCTTCCGGTACCCGTTGCATCGGACGGAGCGCCACCGTCACGCCGAGCGCAAACAGCGCGCAGGGTGCGGCGGCATTCGCGAGATAATCGAGGATTTTTTCCACCGCCGCCGGCGGACGGATTTGCAGCCAGGCGAACAGAACGCCGAGCAGCGTGGCAACGATAAAAGGATGCGTGAGTACGCGGTGCACGACCCGCAAGGCAGTTTTCAAAACCGAACTTTTTTCCCTGCCGGAAAGCGCCATCAGAAACGGCACGGCGGCAAAAAACAGGGTGGAGTCAAAAGTGAAGATCAGCGCGGTCGGGACGGTTGCGTCGGTGCCAAGGGCCGCGAGCGTCAGGCCCGGCCCCATGTAACCGACATTAGCGTAGGCGCCGACAACGCCCGCGATTGTCGCTTCAGCCAGCTTTCCCTTGCGCAGCCAGAGTCCGACTGCGATCGCGATTGCAAACGTCAAAATCGTTGAGAGCGTGGTCGCGAGCACAAATCGCACATTCGCGAGCTGCTCGAACGGCGTGCGCGACACGAGCTGGAAGAACAGCGGCGGCAGCGCGATATAGATGATGAAATAATTCATCCATGCGAGCCCGCTTTCGGGCAGCCGCATGAACCATCCGCTTGCAAAACCGAGCAGGATCAGGCCGAAAAACGGCAGCGCCAGCCCAAGAACTTCAGCCATTCGTTCGTCCCGGTAATTCGATGCGTTCTAAAGCATTCCGTTGTCCGAGGCGACCAATCTGCCCGCAACGCAGGCACGCATCACACACAAGTCAGGCGCGGCTCCTTGCCGCAAAGGGAACAGGGCATGCCGATTTCCATCAATTTAGACGTTGACTGAAATCCGCCGCGATTGACCCCCATCTCTTGCTTCGTAACAATAGCGGCAACGATTCAGTTCGCAGCGATTGAAATGATCAAGCACAAAGAAGCCAAGTACCGTATCGGCCAGATCGTCAAACACCGCGTGTATCCTTTCCGCGGTGTCGTGTTCGACGTGGATCCGAGCTTCAACAATACCGAGGAATGGTACGAGGCGATCCCCGAAGACATCAGGCCGAACAAGGATCAGCCGTTTTATCATCTGCTCGCCGAGAATTCGGAGAGCGAATACATCGCCTATGTCTCCGAGCAGAACCTGATTCCGGATAATTCCGGCGAGCCGCTGCGCCATCCCGAAATCGACGAGCGCTTCGCGAGCGACGAGGTTGGCGGCTATCGCGCGCGCGACCAGCAGATTCATTGATCGCTTCGGGATGAAACAAAAACGGCGCGCCAGTGGCGCGCCGCTTTGATTCCGTCAGGCGAGAAGCTTACTTCTTCTGGCCCTCGAGCAGCTTCGAGCGGGCTTCTTCCGCCTTCTTCTGCAATTCGTCCTGCAACTTCTGACGCTGCGCTTCCAGCACCTTCGGATCGACCGGAGGGCCGTCATAGGACTTGGCGAAGTCCTTGAGCACGAGCGTGAAGTTCACGGTGCGGCCGACCTGATTGATGGTCTGCACGGTGAGCGCCTGGCCCTTTTTCATGGTGCCGACGAATGCCGCGTCGATGTCCATGTCGCCATAACAGGCGTTCGGGAAGCAAATCGTGTAGCGGGCCGGCATCGGCTGGTTCTGGTCGATCACGACGCGCATGCCCGGCTGCAACTGCATGCCCGGCGGAACGGCGACGATGAACTGCTTCTTCGGGTCGCCTTCCACTTCGCGCACGGCGACGGAAGCGAGGAACTGGCCGGTCTCGGCGCGGATGTCTTGCGCGGTGAGACAGATTTCCTTGTTACCGGCGTTCGGATCCTTGTTGCAGATCTTGGTCCACGGCGACGGAATAGCCACGGCCTGCTGGGGCTCCCCCTGAGCAGCGCCCTTGTCGTCCTTGGCTTTCGCCTTGGCTTTTTCCTTCGTCTCGGCGAAGGCGCCGGCGCTGAAACTGACCGCAGCGAGAACGGCGATCAATCCGGCCGCGCATACCGTCGCAAATGACGAGCGATTCTTCATAGTAATTCCCCTGTGATGCTTCCCGCGGTTGGAATTGACGCGCACCAAATGTTCGTGGGTTCCCGGCGCTGGAAAAAGACCAATGCGAAAAACGTGGATTAAGTGCCGCGACCTCTCGACGGCAATTGAGGCAAGACGGTGGCCTGACCGGATGGTTTTAACCCAGTCATGCTAACGTCGAAAGGCCTCAATAGCACTTGATTCGTCGGCTCTAAAGGGTCCGGAGGTCGCAGCGTTAGTGCCGGTATGCGCCGCGAATAAACGCAGTTTTACCACCCGCACGCTCTGGGCGGCGGCGGTATTTACCCTGCCTCTAATTTCACCGGCGGCGGCCGAACCGCGACACGCCATCGCAATGCATGGGGAGCCCGCCTACGGGCCGGGCTTTAACCACTTCCGTTACGCGAATCCCGATGCTCCGAAAGGGGGACGTTTCACCCAGGGCATCATCGGCACCTTCGACAGCCTGAATCCGATGATCGTCCGCGGCAACGCGTTTCAGTTTGTCCGCAATTACGTGATCGAGAGTCTGCTCACGCGCGGTTCCGATGAGCCGTTCACGCTCTACGGACTGATTGCCGAAAAGGTGGAGACTAACGACGAGCGCAGCTTCGTCACTTTTTACCTGAATCCCCTCGCCCGTTTTTCCGACGGCAAGCCGGTGACGCCGGAGGATGTTCTGTTTTCCTGGCAGCTCCTGCGCGACAAGGGGCGGCCCAATCATCGCGGCTACTATTCCAAAGTGACCAGCGCCGAAAAAACCGGAGAGAGCGCGGTGCGTTTCGTGCTGGAGAAGGAAAGCGACGGCTCCTACGACCGCGAACTGCCCTTGATCCTCGGCTTGATGCCGGTCTTGCCGAAACACGCGATCAACGCCGCGAACTTCGACGAGACGACGCTCAATGCTCCGCTTGGCAGCGGCCCCTACAAGGTGACGGAAATTCGTGCCGGTGAAAGCGTCACCATGCAGCGCGATCCGAATTACTGGGGCCGTGACCTGCCGGTGAACAAGGGCCACTATAATTTCGACGAACTGCGCTACGATTTTTTCCGCGACGCGAATACCTGGTTCGAGGCATTCAAGCGCGGCCTCTATGACGTGCGATTTGAAACCGATCCCGGCCGCTGGAGCGAACAGTATGATTTTCCGGCGGCGAAAAGCGACAAGCTGATCCGCGAAAAAATCACCAGCGGCCAGCCAAAACCTTTCGCCGCTTTCGTATTCAACACCCGCCGCCCGCCCTTCGACGACATTCGCGTGCGCGAGGCGATGATCGAACTGTTCGATTTCGAGTGGGCAAACATCAATCTCTTTCACGGCGTCTATCGCCGCACGGGAAGTTTCTACGAAGGCTCGGAATTGTCGGCCCGCAGCAAACCCGCGAACGAGCGTGAGCGCGCGCTGCTGAAACCGTTCGCGGGTGAAATACGCGCCGACGTGATGGAAGGAAAATATAATCCGCCGGTTTCAAACGCCTCCGGCCGTGACCGGATGCGCTTGAAAAGCGCGCTCGACCTCCTCGCCGCCGCCGGATTTGAACTGAAGTCCGGCAAGATGCTGAACAAGAAAACCGGCGAGCAACTCTCCTTTGAAATCATGGTCGCGCTGAAAGACGACGAGCGTCTCGCCCTCGCCTATCAAAGCATGATCCGCCGCGCGGGCATCGCCATGCAGGTGAGATATATCGACGGCGCGCAATTCGAGCGGCGGCGGCAGAATTACGAGTTCGATATGATGCCGTATATCTGGCAGCAGTCGCTCTCGCCCGGAAACGAGCAGGCTTACTATTTCGGTTCCGCCGCCGCGGATATACCCGGCACGCGCAACTATATGGGCGCGAAAAGCCCGGCCGTGGACGCGCTGATTTCGGCGCTGCTCTCCGCCCGGCAGCGCGAGGACTTCGTTGCTGCGGTGCGTTCCCTCGACCGGGTGCTGATTTCGGGCCAATACGCGCTGCCGCTGTTTCATTTGCCGGAACAATGGATTGCGCGCTGGCCCGTGATCCAGCGGCCCGAACTGACCTCTCTATACGGGACAGTGGTCGAAACCTGGTGGCGAAACGGGGCGAATCCGGTGAAATTGCCGCGATGAATAGGGAACCGGCGACTTCGGATGAACTTGGAGCCGGGGTTTCGCTCGACACATTGTTTTCGAGCAATGCGCGGGCGCGGCCCGACGCCATCGCCATCGCCGATCCCGCCGATCGCGACCAGTTCACCGACGGCAACCCGCGCCGGCTGACCTATGCGCAGCTCAACGGCGAAGTGGACCGGCTCGCAAAACATCTCCGCATGTTCGAGATGCCTGCGGAGTCTGTCGTCGCCGTGCAGCTTCCGAACATCGTGGAGAATGTGATCGCGCTGTTCGCGATCATGCGCGCGGGTCTGGTGGCCGCTCCCGTGCCGATGCTGTGGCGGAAAGCCGAACTTGCCGAAGCGTTGCAGCGCATCGAACCGAAGGCCTTCATAACGCTGGCAAGGCTTGGGGCCGACAAGCCGGCGGAAGTTGCCTGCCAGGCAGCCCTCGATCTTTTTTCCCTGAGCTTCCCCTGCTCGTTCGGCCTGCACCTGCCGGACGGCATGATCCCGCTGGAAGAAGCGGGCGTGGAAGATGAGCCGGTTGAATTCCCCCAACAGCTTGCGAACGCGATGGCGATTGCGACCTTCGATGCTTCCCGCGACGGATTTTTTCCTGTCGGACGCAGTCATGCGCAATGGCTCGCGGCCGGTCTTGCAACGTTGCTGGAGGGAAAAATCCAGGCTGGCGATACGATTGTCTCGACGCTGCCGCCCTCCTCGCTCGCGGGACTTTCTTCCGCGCTGATCCCGTGGCTGCTCGCGGGCGGTTGCCTCGAACTCGTGCATGGATTTTCAGCGGCCGCACTCGAAGCCGCTGGCAAGGATGGCAAGGCGCATCTGGTGGCGCCCGCCTCCAGTCTTGGCGAGGTCGCCGGCGCTTTTAAGCGGCCGTTCAAATCCTGCGTTGCGGTTCACCGCAGCCCGCAAACCCTGTCGCTGGATTTCAGCGGCGTCGCGGCGGAATTTTTTGTCGATCTCACGATTTTTGGCGAGGTTGGCGCGATTGCCCTTTACCGGGAGGACGCGCGGCGCTCGCGGCCGATTCCGCTTGGCGCGATCTCTGCGCCGTCAGGTGCCACCGGCGCGCCGGTGGTGATCGACACGCGCATTGGCGCGGACGGAATTCTGGCGCTCTCGGGGGCGATGATCCCGCGCCGCCAGTTTTCGCCGGAGCCGGAGGCGCCGCAATTGGAGACTGACCGCGATAATTACGTGAAAACCGGATACCGGTGCGAATACCGGATGGGCAAGTTGCAGATCGAAGCTGCGCCGGATGGCATCGCCACCGTCGGCGGCCTGCGCTATGGCCTCGACGATCTGAACCGGCGAGTTGCGAAATCCGCCAGCGGCGCTACCGTTCAGGCGTTGCCCGACGCGCTGCTCGGACAGCGTTTGCGCGTGTTCGCGGAGAGCGAACTCGCCATCAATGCGCTGAAGGACGCGGGCCACTCGGCGCTTGTGTTCGAGGCAGTGGAAACGAGAGCAGCCCAGCGCCGCGCGGGCTGATTGGGGGGTCGCTTGCTCACCATCGACGTCGTCTCCGACGTAGTTTGCCCCTGGTGTTTCGTGGGCAAGAGGCGGCTTGAGCAGGCGTTGATACTGCGGCCCCATGTTCAGACGCAGGTGCGCTTTCATCCGTTCTTTCTCGATCCGACCGTGCCGCGTGAGGGCAAGCCGAGGATCGACTACATCACCGGAAAATTCGGCGGCACCGACAAGATCACGGACGGGCATCGGCGGCTTGTTGAAATCGGAAAAAACACCGGCATCGATTTTCATTTCGAGAAAATCGAGCGCCAGCCGAATACGCTGGACGCGCACCGGCTCATTCACTGGGCGCAGGAAGCAGGTCAGGCTGGGCCGGTGAACGAAAAGCTGATGTCGATGTTCTTTGTCGAAGGCGCCGACCTCACCAATCTCGATGTGCTGGCGTCGGCGGCAGCCACCGGTGGCCTGGATGTGGCGGCGGTGAAACGCGATCTGGAAAGCGACAAGGACGCGGAGTTGGTGCGCAAACAGGCGCAGGCGGCATCGGCGTCGGGGATCGGCGGAGTGCCGTTCTTCGTGCTTGGAAACAAATATGCGCTGTCCGGCGCGCAGGAAGCGGAGACGATTGCGGGCGCGATCGATCAGGCGATGGGTGGCGGCGCGCCGGAAGCGGCCTAACTCGACTTCTCCGCGATCCCCACCAATGACTCAAGCACGGCCTTCGTCCCGCGCAGACGATGATCGATCTTGTCCCAGTCACGGAAGAAAACCACTTTCTGGTCGGGCCGCACTTTCGCAGCCGAGGTCTTGTCGTTGATCCATCCAATCAGGCCGACCGGATTCGGGAATTTATTGTCGCGGAATGTGACCACCGCGCCTTTCGACCCGGCCTCGATGCGCTCCACATTGGCACGGCGACACAAAGCTTTAATGGCGACAACTTCCAGCAGCGTTTTGACTTCCTCCGGCAGCGGGCCGAAACGGTCAATGAGTTCCGCCGCCGCCGCGTCGATGTCTGCGGATTTTTCCAGATCGGCGAGGCGGCGATACAAGCCGAGGCGCACCGCGAGATCGGGCACGTAATCTTCCGGGATCATCACCGGCGTTCCCACGGCAATCTGTGGCGACCATTTGTCGGACGGCTGCGCGAACACGCCCGCCTGCAAATGCATCACCGCCTCGGACAGCATTTCCTGATACAGCTCGTAACCGACTTCACGAATGTGTCCGGATTGTTCGTCGCCGAGCAGGTTGCCGGCGCCGCGAATGTCGAGGTCGTGCGAGGCAAGCTCGAAACCGGCACCGAGACTGTCGAGCGATTGCAAAACTTTCAGGCGGCGCTCGGCTTGGGCGGTCAGTGGCTTGTCGGCGGGTGTCGTGAAAATCGCATAGGCGCGGGTCTTGGAGCGGCCCACACGGCCGCGCAACTGATAAAGCTGTGCGAGGCCGAAGCGATCCGCCCGGTGCACGATCAGCGTATTCGCGGTCGGAATGTCGAGGCCGGACTCCACAATCGTCGTCGACAGCAGCGTATCGAACTGGCCTTCATAGAAAGCGCTCATGATGTCATCGAGCTGCTTTGCGCCCATCTGTCCGTGCGCAACAGCGACGCGGATTTCCGGCACGTTGGCTTCGAGGAATTTTCGCGCGCCTTCGATGTCCTCGATGCGCGGGCAGATATAGAACGCCTGCCCTCCCCGGTATCGTTCGCGCAGCAACGCCTCGCGAATGACCAATGTATCGAACGGAGCGACGAAAGTGCGAACCGCAAGCCGGTCAACCGGCGGCGTCGCGATGATCGACAATTCACGCACGCCGGTGAGCGCCAGTTGCAGCGTGCGCGGGATAGGTGTCGCCGTCAGTGTCAGCACGTGAACCTCGGTGCGAAGTTCCTTCAGGCGTTCTTTATGCGTGACACCGAAATGCTGCTCCTCGTCCACGATGACGAGGCCGAGATCCTTGAAACTCACCGACTTGCCCAGGAGCGCGTGGGTGCCGATGACGATGTCGCATGAGCCGTCGCGGATGCCCTGCTTCACCTGGTTGAGTTCGGCGGCGGAGACGAGCCGCGAAGCCTGCCCGAGCCGAACCGGAAATCCCTTGAAGCGATCTGAAAAAGTTTTGAAATGCTGGCGCGCGAGCAGCGTGGTCGGCACCACGACCGCAACCTGCTTGCCATTCAGCACAGCGGCGAAGGCGGCACGCAGCGCCACTTCGGTTTTACCGAAACCAACATCGCCGCAAACCAGCCGGTCCATCGGCTTGCCGGCGGCGAGATCGCCCAGCACCGCGTCGATGGCGATCTGCTGGTCCTCGGTTTCTTCATAGGGGAAGCGCGCGCAGAACTCCTCATACATGCCGGGGGGAGGAACGAGCTTCGGCGCGTCGTGCAGCTTGCGGGCGGCGGCGATCTTCAAGAGCGCCTCGGCCATTTCCAGCACGCGCTTCTTCAGACGCGCCTTGCGGCTCTGCCAGCCGGCGCCGCCTAATCTGTCGAGTTCAGCGCCCGCATCGTCGGAGCCATAGCGCGAAAGCAGTTCGAGGTTTTCGACCGGCAGGAAAAGCCGCGAGCCTTCAGCGTAATGAATCTCCAGACAGTCATGCGGCGCGCCGAGTGCCTCGATGGATTTCAGGCCGACGAAGCGCCCGATACCGTGATCGACGTGAACCACGAGATCGCCCGCCGACATGCTGGTGAGTTCGGAAATAAAATCCTGCGCGCGCCGCTGTCTGCGGGAAGGACGCGCGAGGCGGTCGCCCAGAACATCCTGCTCCGAGATGATCGCCGCGTCGGCGCTTTCAAAGCCCGCTTCCAGCCCAAGCAGCGCGAGGCCGATTGTATTTTTCGGAAGCCCTGTCGCCTCACTCCATGAATTAACCGGACGCAATTCGCTCAATCCGTGATCGCCAAGCAGGTGGCCAAGCCGTTCGCGCGAGCCCTCAGACCAGGCCGCGAACACGACGCGCTTGTCCTGTCCCTGCAATGCGCGAGCATGATCCGCTGCCGCGGCGAACAGGTTTTTGCTTTCGTCCGCGCGTTCCGATGCGAAATTACGGCCCGGCTTGCCTCCTGCATCGAGCGTGTTTTTCTCGTCAGGCACGCCGAAAGGATTCAGACGCGCGAGCGCGGCATCGCCGATCAATTTGTTCCATTCGCCTTCGGCGAGATAAAGTTTGTTCGGCTCCAGCGGCCGATAGAGCGGCTGCTGGTTCGCGGCCAGCGCTTCCTTGCGCGCGCTGAAATAATCCGCGATCTGGCTGAGGCGCTCGCGCGCTGCTTCTTCCACGAGCGGCTCGAATACAATCGGCGTCTCCGGCAGGTAGTCGAACAGCGTTTCCAGTTTTTCGACGAACAACGGCAGCCAGTGCTCCAGGCCCGGATGGCGGCGGCCTTCGCTCACCGCTTCAAGCAACGCATCATTCGACGCCGTGCCGCTGAATTCCCGCAAGTAAGCAATCCGGAAACGGCTTTGCGTTTCCGCGTCGAGTTGTACTTCGCTGGTCGGCATAAGATCGAGTGCCGGCAATCTTCCGACCGTGCGCTGGGTTTCCGGATCGAAGGTGCGGATCGATTCCAGCGTGTCGCCGAAAAAATCGAGCCGCACCGGCGACTCAAAGCCGGGCGCATACAGATCGAGAATTCCGCCGCGCACGGCGTATTCGCCGACATCGCGCACGGTGGAGGAGCGCGCGAAGCCGTTCGTCTCCAGCCAGCGCACAATGTCGTTCATCGCGCGCACATTGCCGGGCTTCAGCGAAACAGTCTGAACCGCCACCAGCTCTTTCGGCGGCAGGCGCTGCAACAGCGCATTGATGGTGGTGAGAACGATGGTGCCGTTTTCCGGCTTGTCGTCCGCGAGTCTGGAGAGCGTGGCCATGCGGCGCGCCGAAACAGGCGCATTGGGCGAAACGCGGTCATAGGGCTGGCAGTCCCAGGCGGGGAAAACGAGCGTCTCGATTTCCGGCGCGAAAAACTTCAAAGCGCGTTCCAGCGCCGTCATCCTCTCAACGTCTCTTGAGACGACGATGATGCTTGCGCGCGGCGATTTCGCCCGTGCCGAAACCGCGCGCGCCAGATCGGAAACAACCAGCCCTTCAAAGCCGTCCGGCACGCCCGCGATGTTCAGCGCGCGACCCGGAACGAGGCGCGAGGCGGGAGAATCAGGCTTGTTCATTGCGCGGCCAATCCTTTGCCTTCGCGATGAAAGCGCTGGATGCGGCGAAACATGGGCGTGTCGTTCGCGGACGGAACCGGCAGTTCGCCCATCAGCCACGAAAGCAGATCGGGATCGGGCAATTCGATCAGGATCTCGAATTCTGCGATTTCCGGCTCGCTGAGTGCCGGCAATTCGGCGTCGGCAAACCGGCCCAGCAGCAAATCCATTTCGCGCGTGCCTCGATGCCAGGCACGATAGCGCAGCTTGCGGCGGCGCATTTCGAGATCGTTCAGGTGGCCGGAATCGGACATGAATAAACGCCAAAAACCCGGACGGCGCCGGGTCAGTGTATATAGCGAGCCATTCGGCGAATGTCAGGTGCGGTTGCGCGCCGCCGCCCCTTCCGCCAGTTTCGCGCCATGCGCCCGGCCATCCTCTCCCCGCTGTTCGCCTCCATCACCACGCTGAAGGGCATCGGTCCCAAGCTGGTGAAGCCGTTTGCGAAATTGCTGGACCGCCCGGAGCCGCGGCTGGTCGATCTGCTGTTTCACCTGCCGCATTCTGCCATTGACCGGCGGGCGAGGCCGAAAATTGTTGAGTTGCAGGCGGAGCAGATCGCAACGCTGAAAATCGTGATCGACCGGCATCAGGCAGGACGCGGCCGCGCGCCCTATCGCATTTACACCAGTGACGACACCGGCACGATGGAGATCGTCTATTTCAACCTGCCGGAGGACCGCGCGAAGAAAATGTTTCCGGTGGGCGAGACGAGATATGTGTCCGGAAAAGTCGGCATGTATGACGGCCGCTACCAGATGGCGCATCCCGACCGCGTGGTGGACGAGAAAGGTCTCGCCGATCTGCCGCCGGTGGAGCCGGTGCATCCGCTGACCGAAGGGCTGGGTGCGGGCATTGTGCGGCGTTCGGTGTCGCTGGCGCTTGCGAAGCTTCCCGATTTAGACGAATGGCAGGACGCGACTTTTGTGAAGGCGCGTGGCTTTTTGCCGTTTTCGGATGCGCTGCGGCGGCTGCAATCGCCGCAGGAGCCGATGGATGTTTTGCCGGAGTCGCCTTATCGCGCGCGGCTCGCTTACGACGAACTCTTGGCGTATCAACTGGCGCTGGCGCTCGTCCGCAGCGAGATGAAGCGCGAGGCGGGGCGATCATCCAAAGGCGACGGCAGCAAGCAGGAAAAAATTGAGAAAGCGCTGCCCTTCTCGCTCACAAACTCACAACGTAAGGCCATCGAGGAAATTTCCGCCGATCTTGCGTCCGACACAAGAATGCTTCGGCTTTTGCAGGGCGATGTCGGCTCTGGGAAAACTTTGGTGGCGCTGCTCGCCGCCGCCAATGTGATCGAGGCGGGCCATCAGTCGGCGATCATGGCGCCGACGGAAATTCTCTGCCGTCAGCATTTCGCGCGTATCGCGCCGCTCGCGGAAGCAGCAGGCATTCGTATTGCGATCCTGACTGGCCGCGAGCGCGGCGCTCCGCGCGACGCATTGCTCGAAAAACTCGAAGCGGGCGAAATCGATCTCCTGATCGGCACCCATGCGCTGTTTCAGGAAGGCGTGGAATTTCGCGATCTGGCTCTCGCCGTCGTCGATGAACAGCATCGCTTCGGTGTGCATCAGCGGCTGGCGCTCGCTTCCAAGGGCGAAGCGGTTGATCTCCTGGTCATGACCGCGACGCCGATTCCGCGCACGCTGGTGCTCACTTATTTCGGCGACATGGATGTTTCCGAACTGCGCGAAAAACCCGCGGGCCGTCAGGCCATCGACACGCGCACGGTTTCGCTGGACCGGCTGGAAGAAGTGGTCGAAGCGGTCGGGCGCGCGATCGACGATGGTGCGCGCGCCTACTGGATTTGTCCGTTGGTGGATGAATCCGAACTCATTGACCTTGCCGCCGCGGAAGAGCGGTTCAAGTTTTTGAAAAAGCGTTTTGGAAAAGATGTCGGCCTTGTTCACGGCCAGATGCGCCCAAGCGAGCGCGACGAGGCGATGGAGGATTTTGCTTCGGGAAAAACCAAACTTCTCGTCTCCACCACCGTGATTGAAGTCGGCGTCGATGTACCGGAAGCAACCGTGATGGTGATTGAGCAAGCGGAACGTTTCGGCCTCGCGCAGCTTCACCAGTTGCGCGGGCGTGTTGGGCGCGGGCACGACAAGTCCACCTGTCTTCTGCTTTATAAAAATCCGCTCGGCGAAACCGCCAAACGCCGCCTTGCGAAATTGCGCGAGACGGATGATGGATTTCTCATCGCCGAAGAAGATTTGGCATTACGTGGTGAGGGCGAAGTGCTTGGCACGCGCCAGAGCGGCCTGCCCGGCTTCAAGATCGCGTTGCCGGAATTGCATCGCGATTTGCTGGAAGCCGCGCGCAAGGATGCGGCACTCATCCTGCAACGAGACCCGCATCTTGCGAGCGAGCGCGG
>CAZUJE010000003.1:0-30329 GCA_964620215.1 uncultured Hyphomicrobiales bacterium | reverse complement strand
AGCAGCGGAAACAGCGTCTGCGCCATGTAGGGCGGCGTATCGCGGTCCCACTCGGCGAGCACCAGCAGTGTCGGCACGGTGATCTTCGCGGGGTCGTAGTAAGCCTTGCCCGCCGCCCAGAAATCCGTTGTGTCCGCGACCGTGCCGTTCGGTGCGCGCAGCACTGGCGGATTCTGCGCGGAGCCAACCGGATCGGTGGCCCAGGTCGCATCCGCCCATTGCTCGAACCAGCCGGCGGGAATGAGTGCTGCCTTCTTGTCCTCCGGCACGCCGTTCAGCCAGCGATCCTTCGCGGCGCTCTTCGGCACGACACGATAGGCAGGGATCGGTCCTGGTCCCGCCTGCACGAGAGATGCCGTCGTGCGGATCCATTGCGGCGCGTAGAGTGCGAGCTTCTCCACCTTGTCGGGATTCTGCGTAGTGTAGGTCGACATCAAGGTCGTTCCCCACGACCAGCCGAGCAATGTGATGCGCTGCAAGTTGCGCCGTTTCAGGATGTGATCGACGGCCGAACCAATGTCCTTCACCGCGACTTCGCCGCGCGTGAGTGGAAGATTGTTTTTGGCGTCTTCGTCCATCTCCTTCGGGCGGGTCGATTTTCCGTAGCCGCGCAGGTCGAGGAGATAAACGTCGTAGCCGCGGCTCGCGATGTAATCCATCCACGACATGCCATCGGGCTGCAAATCGAATGCGGTGTGCGCCGGATAGGTCGAGCCGTGCACGAACAGAACGGTGCGCTCGGGCCGGAACGTGGTCATGTCGGCGGGGCGCTTGTTGCGAACGTAAATCTGGATGCCCGCGTCCGAGGACGGGATCATCATTTCTTCCATGACGACTTTTGGCGTTTGCGCGAACGCGCCGGTGGCAAGCGTCACCACGGCGGCGGCCAGCATCAGAGAACAGGTTTTCATTGTTTTCCTCCCGTAGGAGAGGAAAGCCTAGCAGAAGCAATTGGGAGGTGAAGCCGCTAGAGCGGCGGTTCCGATCACTCGACCGTGACGGATTTTGCCAGATTGCGCGGCTGGTCCACGTCGGTGCCGCGCGCGACCGCCACATGATAGGCGAGCAACTGCACCGGCAGCGCATACACAAGCGGCGTCACGGTTGAAGGCATATCCGGCAGCATGAGTGTAACCGCGCTTTTTACGCCCGCTTCTTTCGCGCCGCGCGCACTGGTGAAAAGAACAATCCGTCCGCCACGCGCCAGAACTTCCTGCACGTTGGATGCGGTTTTTTCGAACACCTTGTCATAGGGCGCGATCACGACGACCGGCATCTTCTCGTCGATCAATGCAATCGGGCCGTGCTTCAGCTCTCCCGCCGCATAGCCTTCGGCGTGGATGTAGGAAATTTCCTTCAGCTTGAGCGCGCCCTCGAGCGCCAGCGGATAGCTGGTGCCGCGGCCGAGATAAAGCACGTCGGTCGCGTGTTCGAGTTCTTTCGCGAGTTTTTCAATTTCCGGCTCCAGCGCCAGCGCAGCAACCATCAGGCGGGGAACTTCAACGAGCGCCTGCACGAGCTTCTTCTCGTCGGCATCGGAGAGCACACCGCGCGCCTTGCCGGTCGCAATCGCGAGGCAGCAGAGTGCCGCAAGCTGGCAGGTGAATGCTTTTGTCGAGGCCACCGAAATTTCCGGTCCCGCCAGCGTGCGGATCACCGCCTCGCTCTCGCGGGCAATCGTCGAGTTCGGCACGTTGACGATGGAGAGCGTGTGCTGGCCGTTTTCCTTGGCGTAGCGGAGCGAGGCGAGCGTGTCGGCGGTTTCGCCGGACTGGGAAATGAAAATCGCCAGCCCGCCCTTTTGCATCGGCGCTTCGCGGTAACGGAATTCGGAAGCCACATCCAGATCGACGGGGAGCCGCGCGAAACGCTCGAACCAGTATTTCGCAACCAGGCCCGAGTAGTAAGCGGTGCCGCAGGCGGAAATCGTGATGCGTTCCATTTTGCCGAGATCGAACGGAAGCTCGACCGGCAAACGGACTTTCTCGTGGATCAGATCGAGCATGGAAGCGAGCGTATGGCCGACCACTTCCGGCTGCTCGTGAATTTCCTTCTGCATGAAGTGGCGGTGATTGCCTTTGTCCACCAGAAACGCGCCGGAGCCGACTTGAGAGATCGTGCGTTCGACTTTTTTGCCGTGCTCGTCGCGGATTTCGACGCCCTTGCGCGTGACGACGCAAAGATCGCCTTCTTCTAGATAGGCGATGCTTTCGGTGAACGGTGCCAGCGCAATCGCATCGGAGCCGAGAAACATTTCATTGGTGCCGTAGCCGATCGCAAGCGGGCTTCCGCGCCGCGCGCCGATCATCAGGTCGTTCTCGCCCTCGAAGATGAAAGCAAGCGCAAATGCGCCTCTCAGTTGCGGCAACGACGCTACCACTGCCTCAAGTGGCTTCTTGCCCGCTTTCATTTCGGCGGTGACGAGATGCGCGATCACTTCGGTATCAGTTTCCGTCAGAAATTTTGCGCCGGATTTTTCCAGCCGCTCGCGCAATTCGCGAAAATTCTCGATGATGCCGTTATGGACGACCGCGAGCTTGTCGGTGGCGTGCGGATGCGCGTTGGTTTCATTCGGCGCGCCATGGGTCGCCCAGCGCGTGTGGCCGATGCCGATGTTTCCGCCGAGCGGTTCCTGGGTGAGCCGCGTCTCAAGATTGCGGAGTTTGCCTTCGGCGCGGCGGCGCGTGAGGTGGCCGCCTTCCAGCGTGGCGACGCCTGCGGAATCATAGCCGCGATATTCGAGGCGCTTCAGCGCATCGACGAGCGCACCCGCCACCGGCTCAGTGCCAAGAATGCCGACAATTCCGCACATCTACAAAGAACTCCCCGCTGCCGTCAGCGTACCCAATCAGGGTTTAAAAGCCGTTCCTGCCGTCTGAAAATCACTTCAGGCGACAGCATGTTGCAAATCAACTCGGTGATTGCGGTTAATCCTTGCCGCGTTTACCGGTTTTTCCCTTGGATTTGAGCGCCCGGTAATTCTTCGCCCAGCCCTTCTTGTTGGCCTGCTTGGCGCGGGCGACGCCCAGCGCATCGGCGGGCACGTTCTGGGTGATGACCGAGCCGGAAGCGACATAGCCGCCCTTCTCGATTTTCAAAGGCGCGACCAGCGATGAATTGGTGCCGATGAAAGCCCCGTCGCCGATGATGGTCTTGTGCTTGTCGTAGCCGTCGTAATTGCAGGTGATGGTGCCAGCACCAATGTTCACGTCCTTGCCGAGGGTGGCGTCACCGACATAGGCGAGATGGTTGGCCTTCGAGCCCTTGCCGAATTCCGACGCTTTCACCTCCACGAAATTTCCGATCTTCACGTCCTCGCCGAGCCTGGCGCCGGGACGCAGCCGCGCGTAAGGACCAACCGAAGCATTTTTGCCGACATGCGCGCCTTCGAGATGGGAGAAGGAACGGATGGTCGCGCCCTCCTCCACAATGACGCCGGGACCGAACACAACATAAGGTTCGACGACAACATCCTTTGCGAGCCTGGTGTCGGCGGAGAGAAAAACCGTGTCGGGGGCCACCAGGCTTGCACCCGATTTCATCGCCGCCTCCCGCAACCGCTTTTGCAGAACGGCTTCCGCCTCGGCCAGTTGCGATTTGTCGTTGATACCCATGACTTCCTCCTCGCCCGCCTCGCGCACGGAAATTTTCAAACCATCCGCGCGCGCGAGCGCGATTGCATCGGTGAGATAAAATTCTTTCTTGGTGTTGTTGTCCTTGATGCGCTCGATCAGTTTCAGCGCATGTTCGCCTGAAAACACCACCAGGCCCGCGTTGCAGAGTCCGATTTTCTTCTGCTCGTCGCTCGCGTCGCGGTCTTCGACGATGGAAACGAGATTGCCTCCCTCCATCACCAGCCGTCCGTAGCCTTTCGGATCGGCCGGGCGAAAGCCGAGCACGGCGATCGCGGAGTCCTTCAGGGCATCCAGCAGAGCCGTGATCGTCCGCGGCCGCACCAGCGGCGTGTCGCCGAACATCACCAGCAGGTCGCCGCGCTTCAGCGCATCGCGGGCGGCCAGAACGGCATGGGCGGTACCCCGGCGCTCTTTCTGAATGAAGATCGAGGCTTTCGGAGCGGATTCCCTTACCGCCTTCGCCACATCGTCCCGGCCGGGTCCGACCACGACCGCCACTGGCCCAATGCCCGCCCCCCTGACCGTCGCCAGGACATGGGCGATCAGCGGCTGCCCACCGATACGGTGCAGCACCTTTGGGGTGTTCGAGGCCATGCGCGTGCCTTCGCCGGCGGCGAGGATAACGGCAACGGGCTCGGACATGGGGGCTCCTTGGTGGATGGTGGGCCGGGGCGGTTTAGCCGAAGCGTGTAAATCGCGAAAGCGGCCCGTAGCGAAGTGCCCGACTCTGGTAAATTCCAGTGTCGGCTGATTCGCGGGGGTAGCGCATCAGCGCAGGGGCCGATTGATGGAGTTGAAGCAGGCGGCGCAGGATCTCAAGGATCTGCGAAACCTACGGAGTCTGGCTCAGAATAAACCCGACGTCACGCGCTACGTGATCTGGGGATCGGTAGCTGTGTGCGCCGTGCTGGCTACCACGCTCACCATCGCACTCGCCGTCAGCACCGCCCGCAAGCCCGTCAATGTCGCGGCAAAGCCTCCGGTCAAACCGGCCGCCGGAGCGCCCGCTCCCGCCAACACGGCGGCGATCCCGCAGCCTGTCGTGCCGACGAAGTCGCAGACCGAAATTGAAATGTCCAAATTGCAGGATGCGTTGCGCGCGCTTGCGGCCGAGCGCGACCGACTCGTGAACCGCGTCGATCAGCTTGAACGCAATGTCGGCGACATTACCGCTTCGATTGCGAAGGAAAAGGAAAGACCAACTCCGCCCCCCGCGCCTGCAAATGCGCGCACCGACAATTCGATCCAGCCGCAGCAGGGACGGCAAAGTCCAGCTCTGCCGCCGCCCCGTCCCGACAACGCGCCAGGACAAATGGCGATGCAGAATCCGCAGGCTCCCATGCGCGGGCAGCAACGTCCGATGGACGACGAGGATTTGTCTCCGCCGCCGCGCAACGCTCCGGGCAACCCAGGCTCGTTCAACAATCTGAATGCGCGGCAGCAGATTCATCCGCCGCCGGTGCCGCAAGCACCGCCGGGCGCGAACCGTCTGCAATATCCGCAGCAGCAGGCAACACAGCAGAACCCATACAGTCCGCAATCGTCGGACTCGACCGCGACCCGCACGGAGTTCGCCATCGATCTTGGCGGCGAGGCTTCCATCGATGGCCTGCGCGCGCTGTGGGCCAACATCCGCGGCAATCACGGTGCCGCACTCGAAGGCCTGCGCCCGTTGGTCAGCGTTCGTGACGGGGTGAAGCAAGGCACGGTTGAGTTGCGGCTGGTGGCGGGACCGCTCGCCAATGCTGGCGCCGCCGCGCGCGCCTGCGCCATGTTGCAACAGAAGGGCATTCCCTGTCAGACCACGATTTTCGACGGGCAGCGGCTCGCGTTACGCTGAGCGCAGCAGCCATGCGGCCGCAGCCGTTGTGAACGGCTCCCTCGCCTGATACGCCGACGCACCGCAACCGGCCTCCCATGCATTCCAGATTTGCCAACTACGCGCTGCTCGCGTTTTCGCCGCTCTTTTTCTCGACCAATCTTTTGATCGGGCGGGCCTCGAACGCATTGGTGGAGCCGTGGACGCTCGCCTTCGGGCGCTGGTCGCTGGCGGCGCTCATTCTCCTGCCGTTCGCATTCACCGGCATCATCGCGTCTTGGGAAAAATTGCGGGCCGCGGCCCTCGACATTTTCATTCTCGGCGTGCTCGGCATGGTTATCTGCGGCGGCATTGTTTACATCTCGCTGCATTACACGACCGCCACCAACGGCACGCTCATCTACACATCCTCGTCGCTGATGATCGTGCTGCTGGACGCGATCTATTTCGGCAAGCGGCTGACCATCACGCGCGGCATCGGACTGGTCCTCGGTTTTATCGGCGTCGCAACCATCGTGCTGAACGGCGACATCTCGCGGCTCTACACACTGCAATTCAACCCGGGCGACATTGGCATCCTGATCTGCTCGGTGAGCTGGGCGATCTATTCGGTCATGCTGAAACGCGACCGGCTGAAGGATTTGCCGACACTGCCGCTGTTCGCGGCCATCGCGGCGGTTGGCTCGCTGTGTCTCGTGCCATTCGTTATTTTCGAGATCGCAAATACCGGCTCCTATCCTTCGACGCTGAGCGCCTGGAGAAACATCGTGGCGCTCGCGATCATTCCCGGCGTGCTCGCCTATGGCACGTTCCAGATGTGTGTGAAACGCGTCGGCCCTTCGGTCACTGGCGTTTTCATGTATCTGATCCCGCTCTATGGCGTGCTGCTTGCCGTCTTGTTTCTTGGCGAGCGTTTCCATGCCTATCACGCGGTCGGGCTTATTCTGGTGATCGCGGGTGTCGTATTCGCGACCGACCCCTTTAACCGGAAAACCGAATACAAACGCTGACCGATTGCAGCCTGCCACCCGCGCATGGCAAGCTCACGCCATGCGCATGTTTCTGCCCAGTCCGCGGCAAACCAATCTCGCGATCCTGTTTGCGTTCGGGGCGCTGTTCGCCGCTTTCTATGTGCGGAATTTCGTGATCGCCTCGCGCGAGGTTGAACTAGCTTGCGCCGCGGGCTTTCCGGAGGCCGTTTGTTTCCTGCGCCGGGCCGCGTTCGACTTTCAGCAAACGCAGTTTTTCGGCGTCGTCGCCTGCATCGCCGCCGCCTGGCACCTTTGGAAGCCGGATTTCCGTTATTTTCTGCTGGCGCTCACGATGGCCGTGTTCGGACTCGTGCTTTACAACAACACGCTTTCAGCCTTCGCCGTCGGCTTGCTGATTATATCGTTCGCTCGCCCCGTGCCCGTACCAAAGCCCACGCCAGAACGAGTAGCAGCGCTTCGAGCCACAGAGCCTGCCAGTTCAAGGCACCCTCGCTGAAGAAAATAAACAGCGCCGCCGCCGCGAGTAGAATGGCGGCAGTGGTTTCCGCCACCGTCTCGCGCCGTTCGCCGGACGGATTCACCAGCGCCACCGTCAGCAGCGAAACAACCGGCGCCGTCAACGGCGCGAACTGGATGTCGCGGTTGCCGGGATCAAATACGAGCCCAAGCGCAAGCTCGATTGCGGTCAGCGTGGTCAGGATCAGGAGAAGCGCCACGATCCGCGACAAGGGATCGGTCAGATTGCGGGAGAGTGGGTCGAGCAGCGCGGCAAAGCCGACGAAAGGTGCGCGCCGGATCAGTGCGCTCGCGCAAACCGGCGGCACTACGAGCGCCAGCGAAATCAGGAACGCCGAATACACCCAGTCGAAGAATGACTGGTTCTGAAGTGCCACGCCGGTCAGGACTTCACCGATGGTGATGCCGCCGGTGAGCGCAATCGCCGCGACCGGCAGCCAGTTCACCTGTTTCGGATCCACCGGCCCAGCGATGCGTGCGCCGAGGAAGCCGGCGGCGAAAATCACCAGCGCATTCATCAATCCGATGACGATCTGGAAAAACCAGTAGGGATGATTGCGCACCGATCCCCCGAGACGGAATTTCGCCTCGCGCGTGTCTCCTTCAAAGAGACCCATATTGGCGCCGGCTATTCCCTCGCGCCCCATCCGCCACGGTTGATCGAAAGCTTCGTAAAGATGCACGCGGAAATTTCCCGCCTTTCCGGCGGAGAGCATTTCCTGCGCGGCGAACGCCTGGTTGGCGCGCGATGGACGGGCACCTCCGCGCATTCTTCCCTCGCTCGGCCATCCGGCCTCCGCGAAAACAATTTCCTTGCCAGGAAAAACGGACGCGAATTTCACGCGGGTGTCCCGCATGCTTTGCGCGATGG
This sequence comes from uncultured Hyphomicrobiales bacterium, assembly GCA_964620215.1. Classification (GTDB taxonomy): domain Bacteria; phylum Pseudomonadota; class Alphaproteobacteria; order Rhizobiales; family Xanthobacteraceae; genus JAUSIF01. Next base: position 22,496 of record CAZUJE010000003.1, on the reverse strand, counting down.
TACCCACGGCAACCGGATGGGTCATGGCATAGGGGGAGAAATTCACCGTGATCTGCTCGACGATGCCCGCGATATCAGCGGACCTCAGCCAGGTCTCGGCGTTGTCGGCATAGGTCACCGGCAGACGCATGCTCTGGCGTACATTGCGTATGATGACGGCTAACTCCGCCGGGCTGAGATCGCCGCGTGAGAGCACACCGGTGCCAACAACAAGTGCGCGGATTGTGGTTCGGTTGGCATTCACGATGGCAAGCGCGCGGTCGGTTTCACGGCGGTTATCTTCCGCGTTGCTGCCGACCGAAATTCCCTGAATGACGCTCATGCCGCGCTTCTGGGCGAGTGCCGGAACGCGGTCCAGACCAAAACCGGTGGAATAAGTCCGGACACAGGATGCGAGCGGTGCAAGCTTTGCCAGATCCGCGTCAATGCGCTCCGGCGAAATAACAGTACCCGCCGACGGCGCTTCGCCCGCGCGGAATGGCGAGTAGGAAATGCAATCGAGTTTTTCATTGTTGCCGAGCGGCGTGCGCGGCAGGTTCACAGGCCAGCCGAGCACGAACCATGTGACGGCAATCAGCCCGGCCACCGCCGAGAGCAAAATCACCGGATTACGCAAGAACGCTGGAATTTCCATCGCGGCACTCGGAGCAGGTACGAATTAGCCGCTATCGGCGGGACTGTGAAGCGCGCGGGCCACGCATCCATGAACGCGGTAAATTCACCCGGCGGGGGCCGAAACCGGCATCCGGCGATAGACATAGTCGCCGCCGCCCTGCTCCTCCGAAAGCTTCTCGACCAGATGATGCTGCGGCGACAGGTGGCAGACTGGATCGGTGGCGTTCATGTCGCCGGTGAGCGCGAAGGCCTGGCAGCGGCAGCCGCCAAAATCCTGCTCCCGTCGGGAACAGCTCGCGCATGGCTCCTGCATCCAGCCCGTTCCGCGGAACGCCTGAAAGGCGGGCGAGCGCTCCCAGATTTCCGCAAGCGGATAATCGTGCACGTTCCAGAATTCGAGCGGCAAGGTTTCCGCCGCGTGGCAGGGCAATACTTTTCCCGACGGCGTCACGTTGAGCGAGCGCCGCCCCCAGCCGCCGACACAGGCTTTCGGATAATGTGCGTGATAGTCGGGTGCCACCGCATCGATCACGATCTGCCCGCGATAACGCTCGCGCAACGGCACCAGTTTTTCAGCCGCCCGCTCCGCCTGTTCGCGCGTCGGCATCAAGGCGGCGCGGTTTTTCAACGCCCAGCCGTAATACTGCACATGGGCGATTTCGATCCGCGTTGCGCCATAACCAAGGGCCAGTTCGATCATGTCCTCAACGCGCTCGATGTTGGCGCGATGCACGACCATATTGACGGTGAGCGGCAGGCCGAGCTGAACGGTTTCTTTCGCGAGCTTCTGTTTGCGTTCGAATGCACCGTCATATCCCGCAATCTTGTCGGCGGACTCAGGCTCGCTGTCCTGAATTGAAATCTGCACGTGGTCGAGGCCGGCTTCGGCGAGTTCACTCAAACGATCTTTATTGATGCCAACCCCGGACGTAATCAGGTTGCTGTAAAGGCCTGCATCCCGCGCGGACTTGGTGATTTCGGTCAGGTCGCGGCGCGATCCCGGCTCGCCGCCGGAAAGATGCACCTGCAACACGCCAAGTTTTTCCGCCTCACGAAACACCCGCGCCCAGGTTTCCGTATCGAGTTCGCCGTTGCGGCTTTCCAACTCGATGGGGTTGGAGCAATAAGGACAGCCGAGCGGACAGCGGTGCGTAAGTTCGGCGAGCAGGCCGAGCGGCTTGTGCAGCGCTGTCGCCGTCGCGCTCATGAGATGTTCACCAGCCGTTTTTGAACGAGTTGCGCGAACAGTGCCGAAACATCGGCGAAAATCTGCTCGCGCGGCGCATCGAATGCAATCGTAAGTTCATCCACGATTGAAGCGATGCTCGTTTCGCCATTGCAGCGCTTTAAAATCTGGTAGGAAATCTCGTCGGTCTTGAGCACGCGCTCCGGCGCCAGCAATACCCAGCCGCCCTGCGCCTCGTTATGCGCAAGCCGCACGCCCGGCGCGAAAGCGGGCTTCGCGCTCGGCGGCAGGAATTGCGTGACCTCTTCGTTCACTTCTGGTCCTCCGGCACGAACGCGCCGTGCGGCACGAATTTCGGCTCCACATAGGCATGATAGAGCGCATCGAGCATCGCCCATAGCACGCTGCATTTGAATTCGAGTGCCGCCAGCACAAGCTGCTGGTGTTCCGGCGTTCTGGCGTGGCGCTTCACATAGTCGAGGGCGAAATCCGCATCGCGGCCTGCCTGCGGCGGGCGTTTCTCGAAATAGGAAAGCGCTTCCGGCGTCACGAATTTGTAGTTCGCCAGCATCCCGCTCATGCGCTCGCTGATGATGACGGGCGAGAACATTTCGGTCAGTGAGGATGCGACCGCTTCCAGCAAAGTCTTTTCCTTCACGAAACGCACATAGGCATCGACCGCGAAACGGGTGCCGGGCAAAATCGCGCGGGTGGATTTGACGAGATCGCGATCAAGCCCAAGTGCATCGGTAAGCTTCAGCCAGCGCGCGATGCCGCCGTCGTCCTCGGCCTTGCCATCGTGATCCTCAAGGCGTTTCCGCCATTCGCGCCGCAAGGCGGAGTCATCCGCGCGCGCAATCAGGCTGGCGTCCTTGATCGGGATCATCGCCTGATAATAATAACGGTTCAGCGCCCAGGCCTGCACCTGCTCTTTGGTGCATTGGCCGCCATGCAGCATTGCATGAAACCTGTGCAGGCGATGATAGCGCTTCGCTCCGATCTCGCGGAGCGCCGCTTCCAGCTCATCGCCGGACATCAGTTTCAAAGCACGATCTCCATTCCATCGAAGGCGATCTCGAAACCTTTTGCTTCAACCGCGCGCCGCTCTTCGGAATCCTCGATCAACATCGAATTTGTGTTGTTGATATGGAGGTAAATGCGGCGCGCGGGCAAAGATGCAAGCGCCTGCAAGGAGCCGCCCTCGCCGCTCACCGGCAAGTGACCCATGCGGAGACCGGTTTTCTCGCTGACCCCAAGCCGGATCATTTCGTCGTCGCTGAACAGCGTGCCGTCGAAGAACACCACATTCGCCCGCCGCATGCGTTCCATCAAGGCAGCGGGAACCGATGCCGCTCCCGGCGCGAAAACGAGCCGCGCGTCACCGGAGGAAATCTCCACGCCCACATTCATGCCGGCCTGCATCTGCCCGCTGCCGCCTTCGAGATAAAGCGGCACCTTGCCGGGAACCGGAAAAAGCTCCGCCTGCATTCCGCCGGGCAGCGAAAATTTCTCGAACAGGCCCACGGTATTTCGCGTCACGAAATTCGGCGACAGCGCATCGAAGATCGTGTTTTGCGCAAGCGTGCCCTGCGTTTCCTCGGTGGCGAAAACCGAAAACATCTGTGCCTCCCGCAAATGCAAAAGGCCCGCGACCTGATCCACCTCCGCGCCGGTCAGCACGACGGATTCAATCGGGCTCTCGCGCTTGGAGAAATGCGGATGCAGTTCGGTGGTGCGCGCGATCTGCTCGCGCAAATCGGGGGCGGCGTTTAGCAGCGTCCATCGCTTGCCGTCGGCGCTGATGGCGAGGCTCGTCTGCGTGCGTTCCTTCACGCGCGGATCGCTGTCCCACGCGAGCGCGCAGACCGGACAACGGCAATTCCATTGGGGAAAGCCGCCGCCCGCCGCCGATCCGAGGACAATTGCGGTCAGGCGCGGCATCTTAAACTCCGCCCGAAGGCGGCATCATTTATTCGGCGGATTCGTAACCCGTGACTTCCATGCCGATGCAGACTTCGACGAGGGTCGGTTTGGTCCATGCCATCGTGCGTTCCTTCCGATTTTCTTGTTCGCCGCGTGAGCGGCTGAGGCGTGCACAGTCTAATCCCAATTCGGTCTTGTTGCACAAGTTCCTGCGGCCGAATACCGGGAAGTGATGGGATGGAATTTATATTTGTTTACAGCAGCTTACAAAGAGGCCGCGTAATGGGCGAGCGCGGCAATATCGGCGTCGGAAGCCCCGAAAATAGCGGCGCTCATCTGGGTATCGGCGCCCGACCGCTTATTATCGCGGAATTCCTTCAGCGAGTGGATCAGGTAATCGATGCGCTGCTTCGCCAGCCGAGGCATCTGCTCTTGCCCTGCCAGATCTTCCAGGTGACAATTGTTGCAACGCATCCGTGCCGAAAGTTCTTTCCCGCGCGCGGCCAGGGCCGGATCGATTTTCTCTTCGCTTCCCTTCGGTGGAAGTTTGGAGAAATGCTGCGATAACTCCTGAAGGTCGCTGTCCTTCAGGTCTTTCACGAAGGGCATCATCGCTTCGATCTTGCGGACGCCCTCGCGCATCAGGAAAAGCTGGTTCAGAACGAAAAATGCCGGCTGGCCCGCGAGCGAGGGGATGTTTTCGATCTGCGAATTGCCGCCCTCGCCATGACAGGAAGTGCATTGCTCGATGCGTTCTTTGATCGAAAGCGTCTGCGCGCTCGCGACCCCGGCACAAAAAATTACGGCCGCCAGCACGAATGCCAGCGGCCGCAATTGTTTCGGAACGGACTTCAAACTTTCCTTCCGTTTACCGGCCGTAAGAGACCCGGTAAATCGCGCCGTTCTGTTCGTCCGACACGAGCAGCGAGCCATCCCGCATCGGTAGCACATAAGTCGGACGGCCAACGAACTCGTTGGTCTTCTCGTCGAGGAAGCCCGAGAGGAACGGTTCGATCGTCGCCGTGCCGTTCGGCTGCGTGCGCGCGACGATCACGTCGTAGCCCGTCTTCTGCGTCTTGTTCCACGAGCCACGGCGCGCGATGAACGCGACGTTCTGGTAATTCGCCGGGAACATCTTGCCGGTGTAGAACTTGATGCCGAGAGCGGCGGTGTGCGCTCCAAGCAGCGCCGCCGGCATCACCACGCCCGCGCATGCGTTCGGGATCGAGATGTCGGGATCCACGACACCGCGTGCGTGGCAATACGGGAATCCGTAGTTCGCGCCCTCGGTCGCCTTGGTGATGCGGTTCAATTCGTCTTCCGGCCCGGCGTCGCCGGCCCAGTCGCGGCCGTTGTCGGTGAACCAAAGTTCCTTGGACACCGGATGCCAGTCGAAGCCGACCGTGTTGCGCACGCCGCGCGCCACGATCTCCCTGCCGCTGCCGTCGGCATTGTAACGGCGGATTTGCGCGTGCGTGCCCGGGTTCAACTCGCAGATATTGTAGTTGGCGCCGACCTGCACATACATTTTTCCATCGGGGCCGAAATCCACATATTTCCAGTTGTGATGGATCGTGTCCGGCAGGCCGTAGGCTTCGGTCAATTCGACCGGTGCCGGCGGGTTATCGAGATTGTCCTCGATCTTGTCGTAACGATAGACCTTGTTGATCGCGAACACGTAGAGCGAGCCATCCTTGAACGCGAGGCCGTTCGGCTGCGTCAATCCCTGCGCGATCGTCTTCACTTCCTTCTTCGCGGTCACCGCATAGACGCGGCCGATGACGCGGGTGCCCATGAAGATGGTGCCCTTGTCGCCCATCACCATGGTGCGGCCCGCCGCATGGCCGGATGAATAGAGTTCAACCTTGAAGCCGGCTGGAACTTTCAGCTTCGCGACCGGCAGCTTGTCTGCGGCGGCCGCGATCGGCGGCGTCGCATGAGGCTTCAGCTTGACGTCCTGCTTGCTCTTCGCCTCGTTCGACTTGTCCATCGCGGAAAAGCCCGGTGGGCCTTTCGGCGCGGGTGCGGCGGGAGCCGCCGCTTTGTCCTGGGCGAGCACGGAACCGCAGACGAAAACCGCAGCGACCGCTCCCGCAAAAAGACTCGCAATGTTCGGTGATCTTGCACGCATTTTTGATCCTCCCTCGCCTTGCTTGCTTTCTATTCCGGCAGTCGAGCGCCGCCAGTTTGAATACCAACAGTCTGGGACAATCGCGGGAGGTTGGGAAGCCGCAGAATTACGCCAATCGCTGGAACTATTCTGTTGTTGCAAAGCAAAATCGGGATGGCCGGGACAAGCCCGGCCATGACATAAAGGCTGCTTCTCCATTTACTTTACAGAACGGAACAATCCCTTGGACATTCTCTGGAAAGGCCTGCTCGGCGGGCTCGTCACCGCCTTGATCGTATGGGCATCGAAGCGCGGCAACATATTGCCGGGAATCCTGCCGCTGTTTCCGATTTTCACGATCTTCGCGTTGCTTGCGGTTGGATCGAAGGGAAGCATTGAGGGGATCCACGAAACAGCCACCGCCGCGGCAAAGACGGTGCCCGTATATCTCACCTTCCTTGGAACGGCATATTTCCTCGCCGACAAGGTGGACTACCGGCTCGCGGTGTTTCTCGGGTTGTGCGCGTGGTTCGTCGCGGTCTGCGTGATGTTCGTCGTGCCGAAACATCTTTAGGCCGCTCCAGCCGTCACCGTAAGCAACTGATTGAACGAATCCGATTTCTGGTCGGCCGGCAATACCCGGTCCTGCTCCGTTAGAGAGCCGCTTTCCTCGATCTTGTAATATCTGTAGCCGAGAGGTTTCGTCATCTCGGTGATAATGCGGCAGTTCTCTTCAAAAAAAGATTCGAGGATGATGTCCGGTTTTCTCGCCTTCAGGAAATTTTGCATGCCGGTAAACACAACCGCCTCGCCCCCTTCGACGTCGCATTTCACGAGCGCGCGCCCCTCGGGAAAAACGGGCATATCGTCGAGGCGGCGCACTGCTACCACTGCGGCCTGATGATGAGGTTTAATCTGCGCTGGATCCGCGAAAAGACAGCCGCCGCTGGAAATCCAGCCGTAGGTTTTTCGAACCCACGCAAAATGGGCGTGTCCGTTCGCAGCCCCCAGTGCCATCGGAAACACGTTCACGCGGTCATCAAGACCGTTAATTTTCACATGCAAAGTCAGGCGGGCATAGGCAAGCGGGTTCGGCTCGAAAGCAAAAACCGGAAGCTTCGGATGGGTTTTCGCCGCCACCATTGAATAGGCGCCGACATTGGCGCCGATGTCGATGAAACACGACGCACCGTCCAGCAGCCGCTGCATGGTCCTGATCGAGTGCGGCTCGAAGCGTTTTTCATGCAGAATATATTCTGCCAGCGGATCGTCACCGGCCGTAAACATCTCGAACGGCTCGCAATCAAAAATATCCACGGTATAAAAACCGCGAAATTCGGATGACGTCATGGGATTATTGTTTCCGGCTGACCAGATGGACGAGAACACCTAGCGCCAAGAGGATCAATCCGACGGCTGCAATGCCTGCCGGAACGAAAGGCCGGAACGCACCAAGTCCTGAATAGGAAGCAATCCAGCCGGACGCCGCGCTCATCTGTCGGTATGCGATGAGACAGCCGAGCCCGACCGTAAGCCATCCCGCCACTTGCAGCAGGATCGCGACGGCCAGCGCGTAAATCTTCACGCCGGCATCGCCTTTTCCACGAGCCGCACCCAGTAACTCGATCCGAACGGGATCGCCTTGTCGTTAAAGTCGTAAGCCGGGTGATGCAGGTTGGCGCTGTCGCCATTGCCCATGAAGATGAAAGCGCCGGGCCGCTTTTGCAGCATGAAAGCGAAATCCTCGCCGCCCATGACCGGCAGCACATTCGGATTCACATTGTCCTTGCCCGCGACCTCGCCCGCGACCGAAGCCGCGAATTCCACGGCACCCGCATCGTTCACCACCACCGGATAGTCGCGGCCATAATGCACGGTCGCCTTGGCGCCATGTAGTGCCGCGACGCCTTCGATTACTTCCTTCACGCGCTTTTCCAGCAAGTCGCGCACTTCGGCTTTCAGGCTGCGGCAGGTGCCGCGCATGAAAGCGGTCTGCGGAATCACATTGTCGGTGTGACCTGCTTCGAACTGCGTGATTGAAACCACGGCGTTGTCGATCGGATCGACGTTGCGCGAAACAATCGTCTGCAAAGCATTGATGATCGCGGCACCCACGACAATCGTATCGATCGCCTTGTGCGGGCGCGCGGCATGGCCGCCCTTGCCTTCAATGTCGATGCGAAGCCGGTCCGCCGCCGCCATGATCGCGCCCGGACGCATCGAGAAAGTGCCGACCGCCTGGCCGGGATAATTGTGCATTCCATAGACTTCGTTGATGCCGAAGCGCTCGAACAGGCCGTCGTCGATCATGGCCTTCGCGCCGGCACCGCCCTCTTCCGCCGGCTGGAAAATCACCACCGCCGTGCCGTCGAAATTCCGCGTCTCGCACAGATGCCGCGCGGCCCCGAGCAGCATCGCCGTGTGCCCGTCATGGCCGCAGGCGTGCATCTTGCCCGGCGTCTTCGACGCATAAGGCAGGCCGGTGATTTCCTGTAGCGGCAGCGCGTCCATGTCAGCGCGCAGGCCGACAACCTTGGCCCCCTTTTTCTTGCCGTGGATCACGCCGACGACGCCGGTCTTGCCGATGCCCGGCACGATCTCGTCGCAGCCGAAGGCTTTGAGTTTTTCCGCAACGACGCCCGCCGTGCGGTGAACGTCATATTGCAGCTCGGGATGCATGTGCAGGTCGTGCCGCCATTCGGCGATTTCCTCGGCGCGGCCGGCGATGTGGTTCAAGACGGGCATGGGTACTCCTCGCCGTCACCATAGTTCCGATAATGGGCGCTCGCTAGGCAGGATCGGACAACGGCCAAAATTCGCGCATTTGCCGTGACTTGGAGCAGCTGCCTTCTAAGCAGCAGGTCTGTGAGGGTGCGACTCCCGTTCGCTATTGACGCGGCGCAACAGCACTCGTACCTGTCCCCGCATACGGGCCCGTAGCTCAGCGGTAGAGCACCTGACTTTTAATCAGGGTGTCGATGGTTCGACTCCATCCGGGCTCACCAATATTTCAAACACTCAGTTTGCCGCCCGCGCATCGTGGAATTGATCGCCAAATATCGTCAGGCGATCCGGACGCCAAGTTTTCTGAGGGTGAGTATCCACACGCAATCCAGCCAAGCCCTTGTCAGTTTAAGCGGCAGGTTTCTGGTCGGCCGCTCATGGGCGCTCCGGCGGGTATCGGCCTCAACCCCGTTCAGCATGTTGACCCAATTCGCATCGGGCTCGTAGCCGAACTCCACCAGTTCGTCGTTAATCGGGCCATAGAGGTCGAGTTGCCCCTTCACGCGCGGCAAATGCTTACGCCAGTCATCTTGCCTTTCTGATAATGGCCTGACTCCGCCAAGCGACCTCTCCGCCTCCTCGGAGACAACGGCGACCTTATGAAAGTCGCTGAACGGAGCGATTTTGCGCAGGAAGGGTATCCGGCGCATCAGCAGTTCCTGCACCTGATCGGGATGCGCGACCAAATCCTCATATTTAATCGAGATGAAGCGGTCCGCGTTGCGCAGGAGGCGGTACTGGCGCAACTCTTCCTTCCAGATCGCGAGCGAGCAGAAATACCTTTTTGGATATTTCCGGTTGATGCTCGTAATGGCATTGCGCGGATCGCGCGTCACGCACACTACGTGAAAATGCTTGTCCCATTTCAGCCGCGGCGCGACCAGCGCCAGGTCGCGAGGCCATTTCGTCAGGTAAATTTCGAGATTCCGCCTGAGATTGCGAAGCTTGCGTTCATGCTGATCGAACCCATCGATCTGAAAGCAATTCGCCATGCACTGGGCAAGCAAGGTTGTGCCAGTACGCGGGCCAATGCCGACAACGTGGATTCTTTCCACTTTTATTTCCTGACTTGATAAGGAGAGCTGATTTTAATGGATAGGTCGTTGCGGTGACTACAACCTAAGTGTGTGGGGGGCTGCTTCCGGATTGAAGGCGACTCATAATTAAATTTATGCCGAAAAAAAAGCTAGAGAGATGGTCCGCTAAATAGCCTAGCTACTAAGGCAAAATTGCGGATTGCGCATCAATCCAGTTAAGGCTTGATTGTCGGAAGCTGATGAATCTATTGAGGTTAGGCTTAGGCTTTCATCCAAAAGTCGTTGGTTCGGCCCATCCAGGCTCACAAAAAGTTTTGTGCCCTGCTCCGGAGAATTATATGGCGTTCGGCGAGGGAATATTTTCCGATTTCCGGATTTGGGCACGGGCGCGGAATTACGCCCGCCAGATGCGCGCCAATCACGCCAATTACGATGTGATCATCCTGTCCTTTCCGAAATGCGGCAGGACGTGGCACCGCATTCTGCTCGGACGATACCTCGCGGGCATTACCGGTTCGGATATAAAAAACCTGATCGATCTCGATAGATTGTGCGAGGCCGCCGGCGCGAAGCGCGTCCACTATTCGCATAACGCCGCCAGCCCCACCCATCGCGTTCCGGCGTCGCATGCACTGGTCGGCTCCCCTCTCGAATGGGCCGGCAAGGACGTTATCGTGCTCGTGCGCGATCCGCGCGATACGATGGTGTCGATGTATTTTCACATGAAGTTCCGGGAGAAGAAATTCGACGGGTCGATTTCAGAGTTTCTGCGTTCGGAGGATGTTGGCGTCGCGAAAATGACCGCCGCCTGGAAGCGCTGGCATGAGAATCGCCATCTCGCGAAGAATTTTATCGTGCAGTCTTATGAAGAAATGCACCGTGATCCCAAGCGTATCCTCAAAGACATTCTTCGGATGCTCGGTCTGACGAAAACCGACGAGAAGATCATGGATGAGGCAATCGAGTTCGCATCGTTCGGCAATCTGCGCGAGATGGAGTCGACAAATTTCTTCAAGTCCGATGCGCTCAACAACGAGTCCGGTGACCCGCGTGCCGCCAAAGTGCGGACGGGCAAGGTCGGAGGCTACAAGGAAAAGCTGTCCCCGGAGGACATCGCCTATATCGAGACGGCGGTGCGGGAGATCGGCGATCCGTTTGGCACGCTCACTCCTGCCAGCCAGTAAAATTTACGCGATAAGAGCTGTGGTATCATTGTATCGGTGAGCAAAATTCTCATTCGCTTGCAATAGCTTAAAACAGCTTCGACCGAAGCCGACTCAAACAAGTTTCAAGTTCGAATTAACGCTTTCTCATCGAGTAGCCGGTAGCATTTTCGCTCATTGCAAGCGGGCATTTCGCTATGAGCGAACAGAAGCCGACCGGGAACGGCATTGCAGCCGGCGCCGTGGCAGGCGGCAGGGTGAAGCCATTTTGCTTTGTGGTCGATGACGAACAGGGCATTCGGCGCATTGTCAGTTATACGTTGCGCGAATTCGGAATTTCCGCTTCCGAATACGAGGATGCTTGCGGCGTGATGATGGATCTCGACAAGCGCACGCCCGATCTGGTTTTCCTCGATGTTTCCCTGCAAGGCTCCGACGCGATCGACGTGATCCGCGCGCTGGGCGACAAGAATTTCCGCGGCGCTGTGCAGTTGATGAGCGGCAAGGATCCAGCACTGCTGGAGGAAATCCGCCGCGTCGGCGAGCGCCATTCGTTGCAAATGCTCCCCGTGATCCAGAAACCCTTTCGTCCCGACGCAATCCGCAACGTCATAAAGAGCCGCTTCGGCCAGCAATTGCCCGCCGTCGAATCTCCGAAAACTGCCTCGGTCGCCGTGGAAATTCCGGCAACACAGGACTGGGTCAGTCTCGATGAAATTCTCAATCGCGGCTGGCTTGAAGTCTGGTACCAGCCGAAAATCGACTTGAAGCAGAAATTTCTCTGCGGCGCGGAGGGACTTTCCCGCGCGCGTCATCCCGAACAGGGCGTGATCCCGCCCGGCGCGTTCCTGCCGAATGCCCCGGAAGATGCGCTGCTGCGGCTTTCGGAAAAAGTCGTGCTGCAAGCGCTCGAAGACTGGGCCGGATTCGCCGACCACGGTTTCTATCTCAAGCTCGCGGTAAACGTGCCGGTCGCGGCACTGGTGAAACTACCGCTCTCCACCATCGTGCGTGAGAACCGGCCGAAGAGCGATAAATGGCCGGGTCTTATTCTGGAGGTCACCGAGGATCAGGTGGTGCGCGACATCAAGCTTGCGCATGAAGTCGCGACGCAACTGAAGATCTACGACATCGAACTCTCGATCGACGATTTCGGCACCGGCTATTCGCATCTCGCACGGCTGCGCGATTTGCCCTTCGGCGAACTGAAGCTCGACCGCAACATGGTGATGAATTGCGGCGAGGACAGCACCAACGCCGCCCTTTGCCAGACCGCCATCGATCTCGCGCACCGCTTCGGCTCGAAGGCCGTGGCGGAAGGCATCGAAAAGCCGTCGGAACTGGAAGCGCTCTACAAGATGGGCTGCGACATCGGCCAGGGATTCCTGCTCGCACCGCCGATGACCCAGGACCGCTTCATCTCGCTCCTGAAGACGCGCGCCACGCGCCAAACCAGCGTGATTTAATAAAAGCCGCGCGGATTTAGCTGCTCCGCTTTTCCCGCCACATCTCCTGAAGCTTTGCAAAAGCCTCGTCGAACACAGACGGCCACTCGCGCAGATCTTTTCCCGCGACACGATTATTCGGAAACCACGGCAACCTGTCGCTTAGCACCGGCAGCGGGCGGCGGAACCAGTCATCTCTTAATACGACGGTAGGAACGCCCAATGATCCACCAACATGGACGAGCGTATTCATGATTGTGATTACACCATCAAGGCTGCTGACTTGCGCGGCGAATGTATCCATATCGACAAGCTGATTGATCTCTTGGTCGGCGATTATCCGGTCTGCACCGAAAATCTTCACATCGCTTGTTACGTTTCCATATTGCAGCGATACGAATGTCGCATCCGTACGCGCGATGAAATCGTGCCATTGCTGTAGGGGCGGCAAGTCTTTTCCGTGATGGCCGCTATACCAGCAAATGCCGATCAAGGGTTTGGGCGTGGACTGCGTTGCAAGATATTTTTCCCGCAGTTCTTTTGTCTTGGCCTTGTCGGCAATCAACGGCTGAAATTCCGGCGCGGCAAGGCCCGTACCCGTCACGGCAAGCAGATTGGCCGGCAGAATGATGAAATCCGCTGAACTGCCATTCAGTCCATCCATCGTGTCCGTGAATTCCAGATCGGGAAAACTGCGGCGGAATGTTTTCAGCTGGCGAGGCTCCAGGACGAATGTCGCCTTCCCTGCCAGGGCGGCAATCTTTCGCAAAAATGGAGAACACCGGTAGCCAACGCCAAGCCCGCCGCCCGCCGCTTGATTTAGATTGACGATTATCGTCTTGCCGGTGAGATTTTCTCCGAGCCACTGTTTCGGTTTTTTTTTGGAATCAAAGGCTAATTCCCGCAGCCACAGCTTTCCGCTCTCCTCGTAAAAGCCGAAGCTGCCGAGCGCATGAACCATTTCGATCATCAGGCGGCGATCGTTTGTTTCCCGCGCAAGGTCCGCCAATTTGAGCGTGTATTCCCTTACAAGCGGCCAGTCGGCCCGGCGCACGGCCTTGTGGTAATTTGAATAAGCAAGCGCAAGCTTTGGATTTCTGAAAAATCTTGAGAGCAGCCGGTGAAAGTATTTACGGCGATCGCGCTGACGCATGTAGCGGAGCCAAAGCCCAACGGGAAACCAGCTTGGCCGTTTCTTGTGCCACATTTTTCGCAGCAGACCTTGGACTAAAAGCTAGGCAGCCTACAACGCTGCAATTAGCGGAAATCGATCACGTTTCCGAATCTATCGACAGTGCAGTAGGCGATCCGCTTGCGGACCGAGAGCGTCACGACGACGTTGCCGCGTCCCGCAGGCCGCACGTCAACCGCATTAAATTCCTTCGACGGCATCCGCCAAAGATCTCCGCCCTTCTGTTCGCAGATGTAGCCCGGATCCCTGCGTTGACGTTGGCGATAAACCCAATCGTCGCGATAATCGCGATACTGCTGCTGGCCATAAGGCCCGGGGTAATATTGAGCATGCGCCACGTTTGTAAGGGCGGACATTGCGATAAGCCCGGCTGCAATTTTCCCAGCGTGAAGGAATGACATGGAGAACTCCTGCGAAAGTTCCTGGCATCTGGCCGGACAAAGAATCGGATTTCCGATTACTCGGATACCTGATTATCTGATCCGAAGGCGCGTTTCCAGAGCGGACTCCGCTCGCGCTTTATCCTCCGCGAAAATCGACCAGCCCGTGCAAGCGGTCGAGCGTGCAAGCGTACCAATCCTTGCCGACCGAAAGCCTGACCAGTTTTTTGCCTTCGCTGGCCAGCTGGACACTGACTGTCTTGAATTCCTTTGGCGAGATTCCGTACAGCCGTCCTCCCTCCTCCGCGCAGATTTCTCCCGGGCTCACACTCAGCCGGTTTCGGCCATCGCCCCAATCGCCCGGTTGAATCTGTTCGCCCCTCGATTCCGCCACGAGCATGGAGAACAAAGTCACCCCGGCCGCGAATGCTGCGCCTTGAAGCCATGACATGGTTGAGGTTCTTTCAATGCCAGCTTTAATGCACAGCTTTGCAAGGAAAACTGGACGCTTCAACCCATCATCTGCGGCAGGATGAACGGCCCGTTTGGCACGCCGCGCACCTTGGCCGGGATTCCGTACAGTTCCGCAATCAAGCGATCGGTGACGACTTCGGCGGGCGATCCCTGCGCCGCGATTTTTCCATCCTTCAGCGCCACGATCTCGTCCGCCGCCATGGATGCGAGATTGAGATCGTGCAGCACCATCAGCACGCCGCCGCCTGTTTCCGCATGGACGCGGGCGAGTTTCAGCGTCAGCAACTGGTGCGACAGGTCGAGGCTGGTGGTCGGCTCATCGAGCAGGAGATAGCAGCCCTCGCCAGCGTAAGTCTGCACCAGCACGCGCGCGAGCTGCACGCGCTGCTGCTCGCCGCCGGAAAGCTGGTTGAAAATGCGCGGCGCAAAATCCGGCAGATCGACCGCCAGCAGCGCCCGCGCCGTCAGCGAAGCCACCTGCATTTTTTGCAGCCGCGGCGGCAGGCCGAGCGCCACGATCTCGGACACGGAAAACGGAAACGCCACATGGGTCGATTGCGGCAGCACCGCGCGGCGGCTTGCGAGTTGCGCGGGCGGCATTTTATGAAGCGGGATTCCGTCAAGTGTCACATCGCCGGAATAATGCGTAAGCTCGCCGGATAATACTTTTAAGAGCGTGGACTTCCCCGCACCGTTTGGTCCGACCAGCGCCGTTACTTTTCCGGGCGAAAGTTTCAGATCGACGCCGCCCAGAATATAGCGTCCCCGCGCCATTACTTTTATGGATTGCGCGCGATACATCTCAGCCTCCGAGTGCCGCGCGGTGGCGGCGCAGCAGCCAGAGGAAAAACGGCGCGCCGATAAACGCCGTGACCACGCCCAGCGGCAATTCGGCGGGCGTGACTATCGTGCGCGCGATCACATCGGCGCCGACCAGCAATGCCGCGCCGAGCAAAGCGCTGCCAATGAGAAGAGACTTATGCGAAGGCCCGATCATCAGCCGCAACAGATGCGGCACCACGAGGCCGACAAAACCCACCACGCCCGCAACCGCGACGGCGGCACCCACACCGGCGGCAACCGCGATGATCCCAATTTTCTTCAAGCGCTCCACATCGATGCCGGTATGGAAGGCCTCGGCCTCACCGAGTGCCAGCGCATCGAGGCCGCGCGCCAGCGTCGCCGCAAGCAGAAAAAAACCGATGCACCAGGGCGCGATCAGACCAACTTTCCCCCAGGTCGCGCCGCCGAGACTGCCAAGCGTCCAGAACGTGAATTCACGCAATTGCTGATCGGAAGCGAGAAAGATCAGCAAGCCAGTGCCTGCCTGCGCGAGCGCGCCGAGCGCGATGCCGCAAAATAAAAGTGTCGCAACCGCCGTGCGGCCATTGCTGCTCGCCACCTGTTGCAGCGTGAACGTCGTAATCAGCGCGCCGGAAAACGCCGCGAACGACAGGCCGAAACGCGAAACGGACTCCGGCAGCATCATGGAGATTGTCCCGCCGAGCACGATCCACGCCACGGCGGCGAAGGCCGCGCCCGGCGAAATGCCGACAAAGATCGGATCGGCAAGTGGATTGCGGAACATGCCTTGCAGCACGGCACCCGCGACCGCGAGCGAGGATCCCACAAAAAGTCCCAGCATCATGCGCGGAAGGCGCACATCCAGCACTACGATGGTGTCGCGCAGCAAAATCCCTTCGCCGCGCCTGCCGGTGAAAACCGCGTCGAACAGAATCGAAAACACCCGCTCCGGGGCGATGGTCACCGGGCCGATGGCGAGCGATGCGATGATCGCCGCAAACAGCAGGAGTGCCGCGAGCGCGATCCCCGCCGGCGCACGCCGGACCACGCGCGGCGGCATGGACGAAACGGTGGCGGTCATTTCTTCAGGCCGCCGTCCGCGGTCCACGGACGCTGCGGCAGTGCCGCGATCTGCAATTCGGGATAAAGGGCAGCGGCGAGATCGCGCGCCGCGTGCGCCGTGCGCGGCCCGAAGCCGAGCAGATACAGACCCGGCAATGAGACGATTTTCTTTTCGCGCGCGGCCGGCGTTGCCGCGAAGGCCGGCATCGCGAATACCGTGTCGGCGGTCATCGCGTGATTGCGCTCCGACATCATCACGACCGCGTCGGGCTGTGCCGCGATCATCGCTTCATCGGCGGCGGGCTTGAAGCCCTCGAATTTTTCAAAGGCGTTCTCGACCCCGGCGAGTTTGAAGATCGCGCTCACAGTCGTATGTCCGCCGCCGACAATCGGGCTGCCATTGCCGAGCGCCAGCACGAAAGCGGCACGGCGGCGCTCCTTGATCTTCTCGCGCAGTCCCGCGAGTAACTTGAAATCTTCCTGCAAGGCGCGAACGAGCTTTTCGCCCTCCTCGCGCACGCCGGCCGCGTCCGCGACAAAACGGATTTTCTTCAGCACGCCTGCTTCATCCAGTGCCTGCGGCACCAGCACGAGCGGCACCGAAGCATTGCGCAGCACATCAATGGCGGCGGGCGGTCCCGCATCGTCCACGGCAATCACGACCGAAGGCGTCAGCGCCAGCACGCCTTCCGGCGAGAGCGCACGCACGTAACCGACATTTGGTTTTTTTAAAACTTCAGCGGGATAGGTGCTGGTCTGGTCGATGGCGACGACACGGTCGCCGAGCCCGAGCGCGTAGAGAATCTCCGTCACCGCGCCGCCGATCGAGACAATGCGTGATGTATCCTTGATTTCGACTTGCCTTCCGGTTGCGTCCGTGACCGTGAATTTCTGTTGCGCGCGGGCAACGCCGTACGAAATTGTAAGCGCCGAAATTACCGTCGCGGAGAGCAGAACAGTTCTAGCAAGCTGAATGTATTTCATTTGGTCAGGATGAGTTTGTTCTGCGCGGTGAGCCGGAGGCGATAGGTTTCGCTGCCATGTCCAATGGTGATTTCGCGCGTGTCTACAAAGAGATCACGGCTGTCGATGCGCTGTTTGGCGTCGACCGGAATCGAACGCTGCGCCGGCTCCTTGCTGCCCGCGGGCGAAAGCGGACCCGCTAGTTTTGAATTGTTCAAGCTACAGAGTGTCCTTCTTTAGAACTGTTTTATTATTGTTTTTCAATGCCTTAGTTGACTCCCGTAAGTGAATCCTCCGATAAAAGCAACAGCACGATGACGTGAAGGGCTTCACGCATTGCGCTGCCCGCCAGCAAGCTGCCGCGAACGCGGCCGCCCGCCAGCCACGGCAAAAAACAATGGGCTGGGGGCTTCAATGAATTGCTTTAATCCGCGCAATCGCGCGCTGCGAACAGGAACCATAACGCTCGGAGTTTCGATGGCGGCGCTTATCGCCATACAGACAATTTCCGCAGCACAAGACATCGCGCTCGATCCGATCACGATCATCGCAACGAAAACACCGGAGAAAACCAGCGAAGCGCTGGCCGCCGTATCCGCTATTCGCGAGGAACAGATCAATCAGCTGATGGCGACCAAGACCGCCGATCTCGTCTGGGGAATTCCAAACGTCACGTATCAAAATCGTGGCGACGATCCGGGCCTGGCTCTGAACATCCGCGGCTTGCAGGACTTCGGCCGTGTTGCTGTCATCGTGGATGGCGCTCGTCAGAATTTCCAGCGTTCGGGCCACAACGCTGACGGTCTCGTTTACATCGATCCTGAGCTGATCGGAGGCATCGACATCGTGCGCGGCCCGGTCGCAAATATTTACGGCTCCGGCGCCATCGGCGGCGTTGCTTCATTCCGCACCAAGGATGTCGAGGACGTTTTGAAGCCGGGAGAAAAGAGCGGCTCGCTCTGGAGTTTTGGCACGGGCACGGGTGCCTACGGCTACGGCGTCGGCTCCATGTTTGCCGCAGCCCGTCTCGGGCCCAATGCGGAAATCATCGCCGGCGGTTCGTTCAAGAAACAGGACAGCTACGACGATGGCGGCGGACGCCACTTCGAAAACACGGAAAACCAGATCGGGTCCGGTCTGGCGAAGGTAACCTTGCGCCCGGCCGAAGGGCATGAAGTGAAGTTCACCGGACAGGTGTCCGAATTTAACTTCCGGCAAGGTCAGGCCAACGGCGGCGCGACGACGACCTACGACACCACCGTCCTGAACGAAATCGCTGCCGCGCGCTGGCGCTACGGACGCCCCGACGACAGGGTCTTCAATTTCGACGCCAATGTGTATTGGACGCGATCCGAAACGGATCAGCGCAAGGTCACTGGTGCGGCCCCGCCTGTCGGCGTCGGTAATCTCGGCGACCCGAATTTCTTCGCCATTGAAACCGTTGGCTTCGACGTCAACAACACTTCGCGCTGGGATAACGGCGCGTGGCGAAACGCTTTCACGTATGGCGTGGATGGTTTCCGCGACAGCGTGATCACCGGCGGTCCAAGCCAGAACTTCACGCCCGATGGCGAACGTACCGTTGCCGGCGGCTTCGTACAGATGAAGAGCAATTACTCGACCTGGCTCGAAGTCATCTCCGCGCTGCGGTTCGACTATTACGGGCTGGAAGCGAACACAACGAACGGCCAGGTCTCAACCGATGGACATCGTGTGTCGCCGAAACTCACCGTTGGCTTCACGCAATTCCGCGGTTTCACTCCCTACGCGACCTACGCGGAAGGCTATCGCGCGCCGGCGACCACGGAGACGCTCATCTCCGGCGTTCACCCGGTCGGCGTTGCGCCCTTCACCTTCCTGCCGAATCCCAATCTCAAGCCTGAAGTCGGCAAGACGAAGGAAGTGGGCATCAACTTCGCCTACGACAACCTCTACAAGTCCGGCGACAGCTACCGGGCCAAGTTCAACATGTTCCGGAACAACGTGAAGGACTTCATTGAACTCACGCCGGTATTGAACGGCACCAACGGTCAGGGCGGTTTCCCCTGTACGACCGCGATTTTCAACTGCCAGGAGTATCAGAACATCCGCGAGGCACGGATCGACGGCATCGAATTCGAGTCGATGTACGATGCCGGCCTCTGGTTCGGTGGAATTTCCGGCGCGCATCTTCGTGGCAAGAATATCGCCGCGGATACGCCGCTCCTGAAAATCCAGCCTGACAATATTTCGGGCACGTTCGGCCTCCGCTCGGCGGACCGGAAGTTCTCCATGGCGTTGCGCGTGCAGGTCTTCGCGGAAAAGAAGGCTGCCGACATCCCGTGGGAAGATCCCCCCGGCGCCACTCCGCCGCGGCCGATCTACAGGATCACGGGCGGCTATGAGCTGGTTCATCTCTACTTCGGCTACCAGCCGACGCCGGACTCGCTCCTGAGCTTCTCGATTGAGAACCTGCTCGATGAGCAATACGCGAAGTACATGGACCAGTTTCCGGGCCCGACGACTGCGGCTGGTCCGCAGGCCTTCAACAGCCCCGGACGGACGTTCAAGTTCGCGTACAAGACCCGGTTCGGTAACAACTAATTCCTGGAGCGGCGCCCGCGCCGCTTCAGGCCATTTGAAGTGGCGCGGGTGAAAGCTAAGGGAGAAAAGCGATGTTCATCGCAATGAATCGATTCAAGGTGACGCTCGGCAAGGAAGCCGATTTCGAGAAGGTCTGGCGCGAGCGCGAGACGCACATCTCGCAGGTGCCGGGCTTCATGGAATTCCATCTGCTCCGGGGTCCGTCGAAGGACGACCACACGCTCTATTCCACGCATACGACCTGGAAAGACAAGGCCGCCTTCGAAGGCTGGACCAAATCGCAGGCTTTCGCCGCCGCCCACAAGAACGCCGGCAACAATGCCGGTCTCTATAACGGCCATCCGGAATTCGAGGGCTTCGAGCCGGTGATTTCTTTGCTGCCCACGGGCAAGGCGGCCTGATATAGCGAGGGCATGATGCCCAAGCGGAAGAACGCGGCGAAGGAAAAGGACGACCAGGCGCAGGCCGCGCCTGCGGTCGTTCTGCTGTTTCCGGAGCGCAAACACGAAGTGCCCGAGGTTTTGCCGCCGGGCGCGGTGAAAGCCGCGCCGGGCAAGCACGGCGAGGCCAAGCTTCCCGAAACACCGGCAACCGGCGAGCGGCCGACGCTGTTCACGCCGCGCGTGCGCGAGTGGCTGAAGATCGCGGTCGTGGTTTCGGTGTTGTTGCACATCGTGCTCGTAGCCGCGTTTCATTTACGGAATGAGGACGACCTTGCGCGGGCGAACGGTGCAGCCGCGACCGCATCGAACGACGGCACCATCGTGATGGAGGTGGATGTCATCGTGACCGCGCCAATGCCGGCGGCGAAGAAGCAGACCAACTTCACCAAGGACGGGAAAAATCCGGACCCGAACGCGCCGCAGATTCGCGCCGAGCCGAAGCCGCAGCCAAAGCAGGAACTGGCGAAAGTCGAAGCGCAAAAGGAAGCGGAGAAGCCCGCACTTGCCACGGACGAACTCGCTGCCCCAAAGCCGGTTGAAAGTGCCTCTGTCTCGGAAGCGCCGAAGATTGTGATCGAAGAGAAGGCGCCCGATCCGAAGAAGAAGGAAGTCACCAAGGAAAAGACCGAGAAGGCCGAGCAGAAAACGGCGAATGTCGCGCCGAGCACGGCGGCCAATCCGAACCGTTCGGCTTCATCCGCTTCGCAGGGCCGCGCGGGTGCCGGTGGCACGGAAGACGCCGGCGGGCGGGCTGCGATCTCGTCCTATCAGGCGCAGGTGCTGGCACACCTGCAACGCCATCGCGTGTATCCGAACGAGGCGCAGAGCCGGGGCATCACCGGTGTGGCGCGCGTGCGTTTTTCGCTCGCGTCCAATGGCAGCGTGATTTCGGCTTCGCTTGCGGGATCGAGCGGCACTGGCGTTCTGGATCAGGCCGCACTTTCGATGGTGCGCCGTGCTTCGCCCTTTCCGGCTTTTCCGGCGGGCATCCAGCGCGCGCAGCTCGATTTCGCGGCGCCGATCCGTTTCGATATCCGCTAGTCGAGGCCTTTTTCCCAACCTGCGCGCGCTTCGGCAGAGAACTCAGCAAGCTTCCCGGATGAGATCGAGATTCTCATGCCTTCCATAAGCTTCTGATAATACGCGATATTCGCCCAGCTTAACAGGATACTGCCGAGCATCTCGTTGGCTTTCACGAGGTGATGCAGATAGGCGCGCGAATAATCGCGCGCAGCGGGACATGAACTTTGCTCGTCGAGCGGGCGATTGTCCTCGGCGAAGCGCGCGTTTTTCAGATTCAGTTTTCCAAAGCGCGTATAAGCGAGCGCATGCCGCCCTGCCCGCGTCGGCAGCACGCAATCGAACATGTCCACGCCGCGCGCGACCGCGTGGAGGAGATCGTCCGGTTCGCCGACACCCATCAGGTAGCGAGGCTTGTCCTCGGGAAGCAGCGGCGCACAGGCGTCGATCATCGCGAGCATGATGTCTTGCGGCTCGCCGACCGCAAGGCCACCGATGGCGTAGCCGTCAAATTCGATTTTCACCAGTTCGCAGGCGGATTGCTGTCGCAAAGGCAAGGAGTCACCGCCCTGCACGATGCCAAAAAGTGCTCGGCCCTTCCGCGCATTCTCAAATGCTTTCTTGCAACGTTCCGCCCAGCGCAGCGACAGCCGCATCGCTTTCTCGATTTCGTCCTGGGTCGCGGGCAGCCTCACGCACTCATCGAGCTGCATGGAAATATCCGCGCCGAGCAGCGACTGGATTTCAATGGCGCGCTCGGGCGACAGCTCGAATTTCGTCCCGTCGAGATGCGAGCTGAAAGTGACACCCTTCTCCTCGATCTTTCGCAGCTTCGCGAGCGACATCACCTGAAAGCCGCCGGAGTCGGTCAGGATCGGTCCCGGCCAGTTCATGAATTTGTGCAGCCCGCCGAGTGCCGCCACCCGCTCCGCGCCGGGGCGAAGCATCAGGTGATAAGTGTTGCCAAGCACGATGTCGGCGCCGGCGTCACGCACATGCTCTGGCAGCATCGCTTTCACCGTGCCCGCCGTGCCGACCGGCATGAAGGCGGGCGTGCGGATTTTTCCGCGCGGGGTCGAAATCTCGCCGCGGCGCGCGGCGCCGTCTGTCGCCAGCAATTTGTACGAGAATTCGCTCATTTCATTTCGGGATACAGCAGACACGCATCGCCATAGGAATAGAAGCGATAGCCGTTCTCAATGGCATGTGCATAGGCCCGTTTCATGCGCTCCAGCCCGGAGAAAGCGGAAACCAGCATGAAAAGCGTCGAACGCGGCAGATGGAAATTCGTCAGCAGCCGGTCGACGGCTTT
>CAZUJE010000002.1:0-64327 GCA_964620215.1 uncultured Hyphomicrobiales bacterium | reverse complement strand
CGGTGCCGATGGCGGCCAGGCCGGCGACGCCGGCGCCGGCGATGAAGACCTTGGCGGGGGGGACTTTGCCGGCCGCCGTGATCTGGCCGTTGAAGAAGCGGCCGAAGGCGTTGGCGGCTTCGATGACGGCGCGGTAGCCGGCGATGCCGGCCATGGAGGTCAGGGCGTCCATCTTCTGGGCGCGGGAGAGCTGGCGCGGCAGGGCGTCGATGGCCAGGACGGTGACTTTGCGGGCGGCCAGCGCTTGCAGCAGCTCGGGGTTCTGGGCCGGCCAGAGGAAGCTGACCAGGGTGGCGCCTTCCTTGAGCAGGGCGACCTCGGCGAGGCTGGGGGCGCGGACTTTGAAGACGATGTCGGCGCTGCTCCACAGGTCGGCGGCGCTGTCGGCGATCGTGGCGCCGGCGGCTACGTAGGTGGCGTCGGCGAAGTTGGCGGCGTCGCCGGCGCCGGTTTCGACGGCGACGCTAAAGCCGAGCTTCAGCAGCTTCTCGACGACCTCGGGGACGGTCGCGACGCGTTTCTCGGCGGCATGGGTTTCTTTCGGTACACCGATGACCAAGGACATGAATCTCCCCTTTTTTTGGCTGTTCAATCGTTATGGGCACGCTGTTGCGCCGGGGCGCCGGAAATCACTACGGCCTTGACGCAAAACAGCAATAGTACTTGAATCGCCGGACGTAAAATAGCGGCGAACGCGCTCGTGTCCTGTCGCCGCCGCAATCGTCCGCCACCACCCCGCCTCCGCCGAAAATCAGCCCATGAGAAAACACCCGCACAAGCTGCGCTCGCAGAAAACCGGCATGGCGCCGGGCGCGCTGGTCCACGTCGGCGAACGCAAGACCGAGCATGCGACGCTGTCCCTCATCGAATACGGCGCAGGCGAATTTTCCGAACGCCGCTTCGCTTCCCTCGACGAGGCGCGCGCCTACCAGCCGCGCCTGCCGGTGCGCTGGCTCAACGTGCACGGCCTGCACGAACCCGAAGTCATGACGGAGATCGGCCGGCGCTTCAATCTTCATCCGTTGGTCCTGGAGGACATCCTCAACACCGACCAGCGCCCCAAGCTCGACGACTACGGCGACTACCTCTACATCGTCGCCCGCTTCTTCGCCTACGACGCCGCCACGATGACCGTCTCGTCGGAGCAGGTCAGTCTGGTCGTCGGCGACGGCTATGTGCTCAGCTTCCAGGAGCGTCCGACCGGCAGCTTCGATCCCGTGCGCGAACGCCTGCGCCAGGACCGCGGCAAGATCCGCCAGCTCGGCGCCGACTATCTCGCCTATGCCCTGCTCGACGTCACGGTCGACCGCTACTTCACCGTACTGGAACAAGTCGGCGAGCGCACCGAACAGTTGGAGGACGACCTGATGGCGAAGGCCACCCCGGCCGTGCTGCAGACGCTGCACCAGCTCAAGCGCGAAACGCTGACGCTGCGCCGCGCCGTCTGGCCGCTGCGCGAGGTCATCAACGCCCTGACCCGCGCCGACAACCGCTTCTTCAAGCCGGAGACCCAGCCCTACCTGCGCGACGTCTACGACCACACGGTGCATGTCATCGAATCGCTGGAAGCGATCCGCGACCTGCTGGCCGGCATGCTCGACATCTACCTGTCGAGCATCAGCAACCGCGTCAACCAGGAAGTGCGCGTGCTCACGGTGATCGCGCTCACATTCATGCCGGCGACGCTGATCTCGGGCATCTTCGGCATGAACTTCAAGTCGATGCCGCTGCTGGACAACCCCTTCGGCTTCGGCTTCGCCATCGCCATGATGGCCCTCGTCGCGACGACGCTGGCCCTCGTCTTCTGGCGCCGCAAGTGGCTGGACTAGAAGCGCCGGAGCGATTCGCGGCATCCCGCCGCCGATTGCCATATTTATCCGGATTGGGCCGCCGCTGACGTATCATTAAAGCCATTCAAGAAGAATGGTTATATACGTGCGCCGTTTTCCTTTCCTGTCGAGCCTGAAAATCCGGATCGCGCTGTTCACCTCTGCGCTGTTCATGGCGGCGATCTGGGGCATGGCGTTCAGGGCGGCCGACCAGTTGCAGCGCGAGCAGCAGCAGGTTCTCGCCAGCCAGCAGTTCGCCGCGACCAGCTTCATCGCCGACAGCGTCGACGCGGCGCTGCGCGTGCGCGTGGACTCGCTGAGCGCGGTAGCCGCCTCGATCCGCCCCGAATGGCTGAAGAACCCGGCCCGGCTGCACGGCTTCCTCGCGGATCGCCTGTCGATCTACAAGCTGTTCAAGAAGGGACTGTGCATCATCGGCAAGGACGGCCGCTGCCTCGCCGACCATCCCGCCACCGCCGGACGCAGCGGCGCGGACCATCACGACGCCGATTTCTTCAAGGAGGTCATGAGCACCGGCCGGATCGCCTTCGGCAAGCCGCACATGAGCCCGCTGTGGAACGAACCCGCCGTCGTCATCGCCGCTCCCGTCGGCAACAAGGAAAGCGGGGTCGTCGGCGTGCTCGCCGGCACGCTGCCGCTCTCGGACGCCGATGTGTTCAACGCCGTGACCAGCCCCAGGCCCGGCATTCCGGGCAGCGTCCTGGTCCTGTCGCCGCGGGACGGCCTGTTCGTCACCGCCACCGATGCGTCGCGGACCCTGCGGCCGCTGCCCAAGCCCGGCGCCAACAAGCTGCACGACCGAACCATGGAGGGGTTCGAGGGTTCCGACACCACCGTCAGTTCGCGCGGCAAGGAGGAACTCGCCTCCGTCAAGCGCGTGCCCAGCAGCGGCTGGATCATCGTCAACATCCTGCCGGCCGCCGAAGCCTTCGCCCCCGTCCGGACCCTGGTGCGGAACATCTATCTCGATGCGGCGCTGCTGTCCTTTCTGGTCGCCGCGTTCACCTGGCTGTTCGTCTATCGCGAACTCTCCCCGCTGAGCCGTTCCGCCGCCGCCCTGAACGACATGACCGGCGGCAACGCGCCCTTCCATCCGCTTCCGGTCGACGGCAGCACGGAAATCGCCTGCCTGCAGGAGAACTTCAACCGCCTGCAGGAACGCCTCGTCTCGCAGCAGGCGGCGCTCAAGGCCAGCGAAGCGCGCTTCCGGCAGATGTTCGAAGGCAGTTCCTGGGTCACCTACCTCGTCGATCCCGCCACCGACCGCATCGTCGATGCGAACGGCGCGGCGGCCGAGTTCTGGGGCTACCCGATAGCCGCACTGCGCGGCATGGAAATCGCCGCGATCAACACGGCGGCGCTGGAGCAGATTCGCGCCTTCAACCAGCAGGCGCTGAACAGCGAATCCGTGCACGGCGAATGGTCGCATCGCCTGAGCAGCGGCGAAATCCGCCGCGTCGAGACGCTGGTCTGCCCGCTGCGTTACGACGACCGCGCCCTGCTCTACGTCGTCGCCCACGACATCACCGAGCGCAAGCGGCGCGAGCAACAGGAAACGACGCACAAGCGCATTTTCGAACTGCTGGCGCGCGGCGGCGACCTGGCGGAGATACTCGGCCTCGTCGTCCGCTACGTCGAACAAGCGCGCCCCGGCCTGCTCTGTTCGATCCTGCTCCTCGACGAAAGCGGCAGGCGCCTGGGCAACGGCGCGGCCAACAGCCTGCCGGAATTCTTCAACCAGTCCATCGAAGGCGTCGAGATCGGCGACGGCGTCGGCTCCTGCGGCACCGCCGCTTTCCGCGGCGAACGGGTGGTGGTCGCGGACATACAAAGCCATGCCTACTGGGCACCCTTCCGCGACCTGGCCGCCAGGGCCGGCGTGGCGGCCTGCTGGTCCGAGCCGATCAAGGACTCCGCCGGCCGCGTGCTGGGCACCTTCGCCATGTACCAGCAGGCAACCGGCAGCCCCGCGCCGGCCGACATCGAACTCATCCAGCAGGCCGCCAACCTCGCCAGCATCGCCATCGAGAAGAAGCGCAGCGACGCCGAGCTCCAGCTCGCCTCGTCGGTCTATCAGGCCAGCCACGAAGCCATCGTCGTCACCGATGCCGCCAACGCCATCGTCGCGGTGAATCCGGCATTCACGCGCGTCACCGGCTATACCCTGGCCGAAGTGCGCGGCCGCGACCCCAAGCTGCTCAGCGCCGGCCGCACCTCGCGCGCCGAATACGAGGCGATGTGGCAGGCGCTGGCGAGCACCGGCCAGTGGCAGGGCGAAATCTGGAACCGCCGCAAGAACGGCGAGGAGTACGCCGAATGGCTGACCATCAACACGCTGCGCAACACGGAAGGCGCGGCCTACCGCCATATCGCCATGTTCTCGGACATCACCGAGAAGAAGCGCACGGCGGAACTCGTCTGGCGCCAGGCCAACTACGACAGCCTGACCGGCCTGCCCAACCGCAACCTCTTCTACGACCGCCTGCACCAGGAGATCAAGAAAATACAGCGCGGCAAGCTGCTCCTCGCCCTGCTCTACATCGATCTCGACCGCTTCAAGGAGGTCAACGACGCCCTCGGCCACGAATCGGGGGACGCCCTGCTGAAGGAAGCCGCCGCCCGCATCGCCGCCTGCGTGCGCGATGCGGATACGGTTTCGCGGCTCGGCGGCGACGAATTCACGGTGGTGTTGCCGGGGCTGGCCGACATCAGCCGCGTCGAACAGGTGGCGAAGGACATCGTCGACAGCCTGATCCAGCCCTTCCATCTGCCGCAGCAGGCCGTCTACATCTCGGCGAGCGTCGGCATCGCGCTCTATCCGAACGACGCGGACAGCGCCGAAGCCCTGCTCAACAGCGCCGACCAGGCCATGTATGCCGCCAAGGCGCATGGCCGCAACGGCTTCAGCTATTTCACCGACTCCATGCAGTCCGCCGCGCAGGTGCGCATGCAGCTCGGCACCAGCCTGCGCAACGCCCTCGCCGCGGGCGAATTCGAGCTCTATTTCCAGCCCATCGTGGACATGAAGACGCACCGCATCGTCAAGGCGGAGGCGCTGCTGCGCTGGCATCACCCCGAGCACGGCCTGGTCCTGCCGGCCGCCTTCATTCCGCTGGCCGAGGAAATCGGTCTGATCGGTGAAATCGGCGACTGGGTCTTCCGCGAGTCGGCCCGCCTCGCCAAGCGCTGGTACAACGGCGACGACCCGGCCAGCGCGGTCAGTTGCCCGATACAGATCAGCGTCAACAAGTCGCCGCGGCAGTTCCTCGGCAACAATCACGGCGGCTGGCTCGGCTACCTGCGCCAGATCGGCCTGCCGACGCGCCTGATCGCCCTCGAAATCACCGAAGGACTGTTCCTCGACGACAGCCCCGAAGTGACCGCGCAGCTCGCCCAGTTCCGCGCCTCGGGCATCCAGGTCGCGCTCGACGACTTCGGCACCGGCTATTCCGCCATGTCCTACCTGAACAAGTTCAGCGTCGACTACGTGAAGATCGACCAGTCGTTCGTGAAGGGAATCTCCAGCGACATCCACGACCGCGCCATCGTCGAGGCCATCGTCGCCATGGCGCACAAGCTCGGCCTCAAGGTCATCGCCGAAGGCGTCGAGACCGCGGCGCAGCGGGATTTCCTCGGCGCGATCGAGTGCGATTTCGCCCAGGGCTACCTGTTCGCCAGGCCGATGCCCGCCGTCGACTTCGAGGCGCTGCTGTTCGCCGGCACGGCGATTCCCGGCGCGGAATCCGACGCCGCGTAGCCGTCCCGCGCAAAATACCGCTCGCCGCTGCGGCGCGCAGCCCGTCCGGGAAATATACTGCGGCCTCGGCGGATTCCGGCGGGAGAGCGATGTGCGGGACGAGGAAGCAGGCAGCGGCGGAGGCGAGACCACGGTCGACGTACCCGATTGCCTGACTTGCGGCGGCTGCTGCGCCTGGTCGGAAACCTGGCCGGTGCTGATCGGCGACCGCGACGGCGAAGGCATCCCGGAAGACCTGATCGACGTCGAGCACGAGCGCATGCAGTCCTATGGCCACCGCTGCGCCGCGCTGGAGGGCAAGCTCGGCGTCCGCGTCGGGTGCAGCGTCTATGCCGACCGGCCGCTGGTCTGCCGCGAGTTCGCGGCGGGATCGGAAGACTGCCTGATGGTCAGGCGCGAATTCAAGTGGGAGACGACATGACTTACGAGGAATTTCTCGACGAGGTGACGACGCTGATCACCGAAAAATACGACCTCGGCGACGAGGAGGCGATCGCGCTGGTGATGCGCGCGCAGGCGGCGGACTTTTTCGTCGCCCACGACGACGACGCGTCGCTGCGCACGCTGGACCGCGCGCACCGGGATGCGAAGACGGTGTACCAGATGCGCGAACAGTTTCCCTGAGATTTGCGCCGCCGCGGATAACAGTGGATCATGCGGGGCCTTGAAAACAACCGGAGCCTTGCCGTGAAGAAAACCATCGCCGTCCTGTTCGCCGTCTGCGCCCTTCCCGCCTGGTCCCAGGCCGACTTCGCCGCCACCGCCGCCAAGGAAGCCGGCGCCGTCGTCAGCCCCAGCGGCCTCGTCTACCTGTCGCTGAAAGAGGGCGCCGGCAACAGCCCCGCCGCCAGCAGCACGGTGAAGGTGCACTACAAGGGCATCCTCCAGGACGGCAAGGAATTCGACAGTTCCTACAAGCGCGGCATGCCGGCGGAATTCCCGCTCGACCGCGTCATCAAGTGCTGGACCGAAGGCGTGCAGCGCATGAAGCCCGGCGGCAAGGCCAGGCTCACCTGCCCGGCCGCCATCGCCTACGGCAGCCGCAGCCCCGGCCCCGGCATCCCGCCCAACGCCACCTTGCAGTTCGAGATCGAATTGCTCGACATCCGCCGCTGACCGGCGCGCGACCGATGACCGCTGACGACGCCGCGGCCGCCTGGCCGGCGATCAGCTGGACCGAGGACGGCGTGGCGCATTCCGTGCGCTGGCGCTCCGAGAACGGCGTGGCGCCGCCGGCGCGCGTCGTCGTCGCCGACGACCGCATCGATGCCGACACCGCCTACCGCCTCGCCTGCGAAGGCACCGCGCTGCTCTGGCGCGGCGACTTCCAGAACGCGCGCCTGCTGTTGCAGGCCATGGCGCGGCGCGTCGACCGCAAGCCGCGCAAGAAGAAGGCGGCCGCGGCGACCGGCGCTGCCGACGCCTTTCACCGCCATCGTCTGGCCCAGTCGCAGCGCGCACGCACGCTGGGCATGCTGCTGCTGCCCTTCGCCGCCGACTACGGCATTCCGCTGCGCCGTGCGCCCGATGTGCACGCGGCCTGCACGGAGGCCTGGGGCCCGGCCGCCGAGCCCTGCGTCGCCTCGCTGCGCGAATTGCAGGGCCTGATCGGCGCCCACGAATGGCGCAAGAAGGGCATCGAGATCGCCGCCCTCGGCGCGCGCATCCACCCGCATTACGGCGTGTTCGCGCCGATCCGCAGCGAGTATGTCGGGCTGGTCGCCGACGCGCCGCTGCCGGCGGATGCGAAGCTGGCGTTCGACATCGGCACCGGCACCGGCGTGCTCGCCGCCGTGCTGGCGCGCCGCGGCATCGCGCGCATCGTCGCCACCGACCAGGATCCGCGGGCGCTGGCCTGCGCCCGCGACAACATCGAACGCCTCGGCCTGGCGCGACAGGTGGACGTCGTCGCGGCGGACCTGTTTCCCGCCGGCCGCGCGCCGCTCATCGTCTGCAACCCGCCGTGGCTGCCGGCGCGCCCCAGTTCCGCCCTCGAACACGCCGTGTACGACCCCGACAGCCGCATGCTGCGCGGCTTCCTCGCCGGCCTGGCCGCGCACCTCGAACCCGGCGGCGAAGGCTGGCTGTTGCTGTCCGACCTCGCCGAACATCTGGGCCTGCGCACGCGCGACGAACTGCTCGCCGCCATCGCCGCCGCCGGCCTGAAAGTGCTGGGACGCACGGACGTCCGCCCGCAGCATCCGCGCGCCGCCGACACGACCGATGCGCTCCATGCGGCGCGCGCGGCGGAAACGACCTCGCTCTGGCGCCTCGCCAGCCGTTGACGGAAGGAAGAACATGAGCAACCCGACATCCGACGGCCATGCGGCCGACCTGGCCCGCTGGCTGCCCTTGGGCACCGCGGCGGGACTGGCACTGCTGCTGCTGATCTGCATCGTGTCGATGTTCCTGGTCATCTCCCTGATGGGCGACGTCGCCGCATTGCAGGATCAGGCGAAGAAGACCGCGAAGGCGACCAAGGCCATGCAGGAGGATGTCGCCGCGCTCAGGGAGCAGGTCCAGGGCGCGGCGCCGAAACGGGTCGCCGAGGTCGCCGGCGCCGAACCCGTGCCGACGAATATCGACGCGGCCGACCCCGGCCGCGATTGCGTGATTCGCAGCGGCGACAAAAACGGCCTGACGAACTGCATCGCGCCGACCGCGAAGCCCTGAGGACGGCTAGGGAATGGGCTTGTTGCCCGTGGCGAAGACGCGCTTGGCGGCGTCGACGATGATGAAGACCTGATCGGCGGAAAGCTTCGGAAAGCGCTCGTGCAGCGCGCGATAGGCCAGGTGTTCGTGATTGTGCCCGGCCCACTGGTTGTCCGGATTGAAGAAGGGTTCGAGCACGTCGTAGGCATCGACGAAGATCTGGCGGATTTCGACATCGCGCCGGCGTTCCTGCCCGGGGCTGCTGTCGGGCGTCGTGTCGTTCATGGCTGTTTCCCCTCTTCATGCTGGCGCAGCAGGCGCCGCTGTACTTTCCCTGTCGTGGTCATGGGCAGGGCGTCGATGAATTCTATTATTTTCGGGTATTCGTAGGGTGCCAGATAGTTGCGCACATGCGCCTGGATATCCGCTTCGACGTCCGCGCCCGGCAGAAAGCCCGGCTGCAGCACGATGAAGGCCTTGACGACGGTGCCGCGCGTCGCGTCCGGCGCGCCGATCACCGCGGCGTTGGCGACGGCCGGATGCTTGACCAGGCAGTTCTCGATCTCGCCCGGCCCGATGCGGTAGCTGGCGCTCTTGAAGACGTCGTCCGTGCGGCCCTGGTACCAGAGATAGCCGTCCGCGTCCTGCTTGGCCAGGTCGCCGGTGCGGCCCCAGGCATCCGGCCCGGTGCCGAAGTATTTGTCCTGCGTCGCCTGCGGATTCTTCCAGTACTCGATGAGGAAGACCGGGTCGGCGTCGCCGTGGCAGGAGCGCTGCACGCAGATCTCGCCGACCTCGCCCGCCGGCACCGGTTGGCCGTCCTCGTCGAGCAGCGCCACTTGGTGCCCCGGATACGGCCGCCCCATGGAGCCGGGCCTGGCCGCATAGACCGAGCCGCAGCCACCGACCAGATAATTGAACTCGGTCTGACCGAAAATTTCGTTGATGGTAACGCCGAGCTCGTCTTTCGCCCAGGCGAACACCGTCTCGCCGACCGCCTCGCCGCCGCTCATGATGCTGCGCAGCGCGAGCTCGTGCTTCGCGCGCGGCTGAGGCAGCGCCTTCATCATCATCTTCAGCGCCGTCGGGAACAGGAAGCTGTTCCTCACACCGTACTTCTCGATGAGCCAGAACGCCTTCTCGGGATCGAAGCGGCCGCGATAGGCGAGGATGGGCTGGCCGAAATTCCACACCGGCAGCAGCGCATCGAACAGACCGCCGGTCCAGGCCCAGTCGGCGGGCGACCAGAACATGTCGCCGGCCTGCGGATAGAAGTCGTGCGAGCAGACGAAGCCCGGCAGGTTGCCGAGCAGGGTGCGCTGCGCCATCAGCGCGCCCTTGGGGTTGCCGGTCGTGCCCGAGGTATAGACGATCAGCGCCGGATCGTCGGCCGCCGTGTCGAGCGGCGTGTAGCGGCTGGACGCCAGCGGCATGAGTTGCGCCCACTCGCGCACCCAGGACTCGCGCGCGCCGCCGACGCCGATGACATGCTTGAGACTCGGCAGATTGCCGCGCACCGGCGCCAGCTTCTCCAGCGTCGCCTCATCGACGATGGCGACGCGGGCCTCGGCATGCGCCAGCCGGTATTCGAGCGCTTCCGGCCCGAACAGGTGCGACAACGGCAGCGCGACGGCGCCCATCTGGTAGCAGGCCATGTGCGCGATGCCGGTCTCGGGCCGCTGCGGCAGCACGATGGCGACGCGGTCGCCGCGCATCACGCCCATCGCCGCCAGCACGTTGGACAGGCGGTTGGCCGCCTGCTGGATGTCCCAGAACGTCCAGGCGGAGGTCGCGCCGGCCTCGTCCTCGTAATAGAGCGCGAAGCGCGCGCGGTCGGCGGCCCAGCGGCCGCAGCACGCGCGGGCGATGTTGTAGCGCGCCGGCACCTGCCAGCGGAAACCGCCCCAGAGGGCGTCCCAGCCGGTGGCCTGCGCGTCCGGTTCCATCACTGCCCGCCGAGAAACTGCTCGCTGATCTCGTCGAAATATTCCTGTTCGCCGTCGACGTGGATGCCCAGTTCGTTGAGCACCTCGCCGCGGATCTTCGGCCAGAGCGGATCGTCGATGCGGGTGATGCGGTGGTAGAAATGGATCGCCAGCTGCAGGATGGCCACCAGCGTCATCGCCGCACCGAGCTCGCCGCGCGGCATCTCGTGGTGGTACTGGATGGCGGCGCAGACGAAATCCGGCAGGTTCCAGTGCCGCGCCACGATGTAGCCGATGCTGCAGTGGTCGACGCCGAAGCGCTCATCCTCCTCGGCCAGGTTGGGCCAGCAGCAGGTGTTCTCCAGCTTCAGCGCCTTGCAGTAGTCGGGGAAGCGCATCATCAGCACCGGCACGCCGCACTCGTGGAAGATGCCGGCCATGTAGGCCTGGTCGGGGAAGACGTTGCAGATCGACACGCGGTCGGCGGCGATCAGCGCCGCGAGCTGCGCCACTTCCTGCGAGCGGGTCCAGAAGATGTCGAAGGCCTTGCGCTTCGAATCCGACACGGCGCCCGCCAGGGCCATGGCCTGCACCAGGTTGTAGGTCTGCTTGACGCCGACCACCATGATGACCTGTTCGAGCGCGTCGAATTTCTTGCCGCGGCCGAACACCGGCGAGCGCGCCGCCTTGAACAGCATCGCCGACAGGCCGGGGTCGCCGGAAATGATGCGCGCCAGTGTGCGCACGTCGTAATCGTCGCTGGCGAGTTTCTTCTGCAATTCGAGAAGCACCTTGGGCTGGGGTGGAATCCTGATGCCTTTTGCCACGAGTTCCTTCATGGCCTTGTCGGCGTCGATGCTCATGTGTTCAACCTTTCGTCGATGTATTCGATCCAGTGCCGGACGGGTAGCTGGGTACCGGACTGGAGGTGGGTGATGCAACCGATATTGGCGCTGGCGATGCCGAGCGGCCCCCCAAGGGGACTTCCTGCGGGGCGCTGCGCCGCGCCGAGCGCCGCCAGCTTATTGTCGCGCAGCCGGGTCGAGATTTCGGGCTGGAGTACGGAATAGGTTCCCGCCGAGCCGCAGCACAGGTGCGCGTCGGCCACCGGCACCAGGTCGAAGACGGCGCCGAGCAGGGCTTCCACCGTGCCGCGGATCTTCAGCCCGTGCTGCAGGGTGCAGGGCGCGTGGAAGGCCAGCTTCGTGCGCGGGCGCTGCGCATCCGCCTCCGCCAGCAGCGGCGCGAGGCTGGCGCCCTCGGCCGCCACCACTTCGCCGATGTCCCGCGTCAGCAAGGCCACGCGCGCCGCCTTGACGGCGTAGCGCGCGTCCTCCTGCAACAGGTGCGCATAGTCGCGGACCTGCACGCCGCAGCCGGAGGCCGTCATGACGACCGCCTCGCAGCCGTCTTCCAGCAGCGGCCACCAGACGTCGATGTTGCGGCGGGCGTCGTCCCTGGCCGCCTCAACGTCGTTGAGATGGAAGCGCAGCGCGCCGCAGCAGCCGGCGCGCGGGGCGACGTGCAGCGAAATGCCGATGCGGTCGAGCACGCGCGCCGCCGCCGCGTTGATGCCGGGCGCCATGGCCGGCTGCACGCAGCCGGCCAGCACGACCATTTTTCGGGAATGGCGCGGCGCCGGCCACGCACCCGCATCGCGCACCGCCGGCACCTTGGCCCTGAGCGCGGCGGGCAGCAGCGGCCGCAGCGCCTGGCCCAGCCTCATGGCCGGATTGAACAGGCGCGGGCGCGGCAGGAAATGCTTGAGCGTCGAGCGCATCAGCGCGTCCATGCCGTGGCGCGGCGCGCGGGTCTCGACAACGGCGCGGCCGATGTCGAGCAGGCGCGAGTAATGCACACCGGAGGGGCAAGTGGTTTCGCAGGCGCGGCAGGTCAGGCAGCGGTCGAGATGCAGGCGCGTCTTTTCGGTGGCCGCGCCGCCTTCGAGCATCTGCTTGATCAGGTAGATGCGGCCACGCGGGCCGTCGAGTTCGTCGCCGAGCAATTGGTAGGTCGGACAGGTCGCCGTGCAGAAGCCGCAGTGCACGCACTTGCGCAGGATCTCCTCGGCTTCCCGGCCGGCAGGCGTGTCGCGGATGAAATCGGCCAGTTCGGTCTGCATCTGGGGTGCGTTACGACGTCGCAGAATAGCGAAGCCGCATTATAGGACGACCGCCCGGCTGGCTGCGGCCGAAAACCATGTCAGTACTCCTGCAACATCGTCAGTTCCGTGTCGGCGTGGCGCAGGCGCAGCGCCAGCGTGCGGGCGATGGCGGTGATGAGCGTGAACGCCAGCTTCTTGTGCGTCTCGGCCAGCTGGTTGAACTGTTCGAGCGTCAGCACATAGACCTCGGTGTCGGTGTGGGCAATGGCATCGTTGCTGCGCGGCCGGCGGTCGAGGAAGGCCAGGCCGCCGAAGAAGTCGCCGCGCCCGAAGCTGGCGATGTGGCGCATGCGGCCGGCGCCGAGCGGCGCGAAGACGCGGATGGTGCCGCGCCGTATCCAGTAGATCGCGTCGCCCGGCTCGCCGCAGACATACACCGTCTCGCCGGCCTTGTAGGTGCGCTGGATCATGCGCGCTTCGAGGTCCTTGAGCGTCTCGTCCTTGCGGTCGGCGAAGATGTCCATCTCGTGGATCTGCATCGGCGTCTCCTCCACCGGCGCCGCCTCGGTCTCGCCGAGGATGCGGTCCTCGACCCACTCGATGGCGCCGTCGAGCTCGGGAAACAGGCGCACTGTCTCGTCGTCCTCCTGCAATACGCCGGTCTGCTCGAAGAACTCGCGCAGGTTGCGGCCGTTGGGCAGGTTCTCGCGCACGCTGGAGAGCAGCAGCTTGGCGCCGCGCTCCTGCAGGCCGTCGCGCACCTGGTGGAGCAGATGCGCCGCCGTCACGTCGACCGACTGCACGCGCTTCATGTCGAGGATGATGAAATTGCGCGTGCGTATCTCGTCTTCGAGTTCGGCGTAGAGCTGTTGCGTGGTGCCGAAGAACAGGCTGCCCTGCAGCTCGACGATCACCGCCTGGTCGCCCTTCTGTTCGAGGATGTGCATCTCCGCCTCGGGGCGGTACCAGGTCGAGGACATCTGGTTCACATAAATCTTGTGGCGCACGACGGAACCGCCGATCTGCTCGCGCACGAAGAGGATGATCGCCATCGCCACGCCGACCGCCGATGCCGCGATCAGACCCACCGTCAGCGCCACGACGACGACGACCACCACCACGGCGAAGTCGAACACCGTGCCGCGCGACTCGATGAAGCGCAGCGGCTGGCGGTCGATCATGCGCACGCCGATGACGATGAGGATGCCGGCCAGCGCCGCCACCGGTATCCAGGCGACGAAGGAACTCAGGATCAGCGCCGCCACCAGCGCC
The DNA here is from genome assembly GCA_964620215.1 of uncultured Hyphomicrobiales bacterium. Classification (GTDB taxonomy): domain Bacteria; phylum Pseudomonadota; class Alphaproteobacteria; order Rhizobiales; family Xanthobacteraceae; genus JAUSIF01. Next base: position 50,767 of record CAZUJE010000002.1, on the reverse strand, counting down.
AGCACCCCTTCGATCACGCCCGAGGCGCGCGTCTGCGCCCCGCTCGACAGGTTGACCAGCGTCGCGCCCATCGTTCCCGCGCCGGGAATGCCGCCGACCGCCGCCGAACAGACGTTGGCGATGCCCTGGGCGACGAGCTCGCGGTTCGAGTCGTGGCGCGTGCGCGTCAGCTGGTCGATGACGACGCAGGTCTTCAGCGTATCGATCGACAGCAGCGCGGCCAGCGTCAGCGCGCTGCCGAACAGGCCGGCGACCTGCGCCAGCCTGAGTTCGCCGATTTCCTGCCAGCGCAGGCCGATGGCGTTGAAGTAGCCGTCGCCGGCCGCGCCCAGCGGACCGACGACGAGCGGGTTGTCCACCACCGCCATCAGCGCCGGATCCTGCGCGGCGAGGCCGAAGTAGGTCGCCACCCCGGCGACGATGCCAAGGATGGTGCCCGGCACCTTCTGCGTGAAGCGCGGCGTCGCCAGCGCCACCACGACGGTGACCAGCCCGACCGTGACGCCGCGCCAATCCCACAGCCAGGGCGAGAACAGCACCGTCCACCAGTGCTCCCCCAGCGGCGCGCCGGCGAACTTGGGAATCTGGCTGCCGATGATGATCAACCCGACGCCCGACAGGTAGCCGCTGACGACCGGATAGGGAATGTACTTGATGAGCCGGCCGATGCCGACGAAGCCCAGCAGCATCTGGATCGCCCCGGCCAGCACGCCGAGCAGGATCAGCAGCAGCACGATCAGGCCCGGCGCCGTGCCCTGGGCGACGAGCTCGATGGCGAAGGCCGACAGCACCGCCGCGGCCGGCGCGCAGGGCGCGCTGATCAGGCGGTCGGTGCCGCCCAGCATGGCGGCGAGCAGGCCGATCACCGTCGCGCCGATGATGCCGGCCAGCGCGCCGAAAGCCGCGTAGCCGGGGCTGATCGCCGCATACACGGTGACGCCGAAGGCGATGGCCGCCGGCAGGGCCACCAGCATCGACGCCAGCCCGCCCCAGAAATCCCCCGGCGCCTGGTTGAGCCCCCGGAACAGCGTCGAACCCGTCTTGCGCGTTGCCTCAGCCATGTGCGACCGCTCCCCTGTGTGCAGCGGCCATTCTATTCCGCTGAATACAACGGCGGGCCTTTGCGGCACAATGGGCCGCTCGAAACCGCCGCGCGCCCCCCATGGAAAACGACATCGACGACAACGAACCGGATTCGGAACTGCCGGAAGCGGAGTGCCCCTTCTGCGGCGCCGTGAACCAGAGCTGCAAGCACCTGATCGCCACCTTCGGCGTCAGCGACCCCGGCGTCGAAGTCGGCCTGCTGGTCGACCACCTCGACGAAGTCGTCGAACTCATGGCCGGATTCTCAGTCGCCGAAGACGACCCCGACTACGACGGCAGCTTCGACATGGAAGAAGCCGCCGTCTCGCTGCGCGCCTTCTTCGAGAACCACCCCGAAGTCAGCTGGGCCGAATTCAGCGTCGACGAGGACGGTGACATCTGGGACTACGCCAGCTACTGGGCGCGCTATCCCGGCATGGTCGTCGACGACCTCTACCGCCACCTCGAAAACGCCGGCTCGGCCTACTGAGCGCCGGCGCCCCGCTTCGCGTCAGCCGTTGCCCGCTTCGGCATGCAGCTTCAATCCGAGCGCACCGATGACTTTAAGGATGGTGTCGAAACCCGGGCTACGGTCGCCGGAAAGCGCCTTGTAAAGACTTTCGCGAGACAGTCCGGCATCGCGCGCGACCTGTGACATCCCCTTGGCGCGAGCAATATCGCCAAGCGCCTTGGCAATGAATGCAGCATCCCCGTCGGCTTCTTCGAGGCAGGCTTCAAGATAAGCGGCCATTTCCTCAGGGGTTCTGAGGTGTTCGGCGACGTCATAGCGAGTGGTAACGGTCTTGGTCATGGTTGCTGCTCCGAAAGATTACGTGCGAGGCGCAATGCCGCCTTGATGTCCCTGGCCTGGGTAGTCTTGTCCCCACCGGCCAGCAGGATGATCAACTCACGTCCTCGCTGCTTGAAATACACCCGGTAACCGGGACCGTAGTTGATCCGCAACTCCGAAACACCTTCGCCAACCGGCTCGGCGTCTCCAGGGTTTCCAGCAGCGAGCCGTTCGATCCTTGCTTGGACACGCGCTCTCGCCTGGAGGTCGCGCAAGGCATCCATCCATTGCGCGAAAAGGTCTGTTTTGCGAATTTCAAACATAAAACAATGTAGCCCGGCGGCTACACATTGTCAATTACCATGCGCCGTCCACCTCGAAAACGCCGGCTCGGCCTACTGAGCGCCCAGCGGGATCGCCGCATAGCCCGGCATGCGGCCGGCGATCTCCCGCCACAGGTCAGCCACCGGGATGCGATTCCTTGCCGTGCGGTCCGCCCATTCGGTCGGCCGCGCATCGCCCGGCCGGAAGCGCACGCCCCAGATCGGCACGAAGGCATCGGTGCGCAGCGAATAGCGCGCATCGCCGATCACCTCCGGATCGTCGCCGGCGCGCGCCACCCAGCCGCCCGAAAACACGGCAAAGCGCGCGAAGTCGCGAAGCACCCGCTCATCCGCCTGCGCCGCGGGCGCCAGGTCGGCCGACGCGACCAGCGCCACCGCGCCGCCGGACTTCCAGCGCAGCGCATCGGCGCCGATCATGCGCACGCGGTCGGTATGCAGCGTCTGGCCCGACTGGTAAACGGAGCGCCAAACGAAGGGATTGCCCACCGTCGGAAACATCTCGGCGCGCGCGACCGCGTGGCCGCGCGCCGCCGCCACCTGCGCCTGCACGTCGAGCGCGCGCTCGCGTTGCAGTGCCGCCGCCCCCACATAGGCGAGCCCGAACGCCAGCGCCAACGCCGCCGGCAGGCGCGACCGGCCGCGCACGGCGAACACCAGCCCGATCAGCAGCGCCAGCGTCAGCAACGGCCCGACCGTGGTCATCCAGTGCCAGGCGACGCGCAGCGGCGAAAACGGCCACAGCAGGTGCGTGCCGTAATTCGTGCAGGCGTCGAGCAGGCCGTGCGTGCCGTAGCCGACGCAAGCGGCTGCGAACAGCGCGCCGCGGTCGGCACGCGGGGAGCGCGCCAGCCACGGCGCCGCCGTGACCAGGCCGCCGACGGGAATGAAGGCGAAGGCGTGCGTGAAGTGGCGGTGGTACTCGATCGCCAGCAGCGGATCGGTCGCGCTGCCGATCAGGATATCGGCATCCGGCAGCACGCCGCCGAGCGCCCCGACCAGCCAGGCGCGCCGTCCGAGCCGCGGCCCCAGCGCCGCCTGCGCCGCCGTGGCGCCGAGCAGTGCGTGGGTCAGCGGGTCCATGGCCGCGCCGCCGCGCCGCGTCCGACGGCGCCTATTTCGCCCGCCCGTACTTCGCCGTGAAGCTGGCCTTGCCGAGCGCGTTGGCGTTGATCATGAAGCCGGTCAGCGCCGCGGTGGCGTCGGCCGGCACGTCGAGCTTGTCCACCTTCAGCGCATGCACCGTGAAAATGTAGCGGTGCGGCTTGTCGCCCGGCGGCGGGCAGACGCCGCCCCAGGCATTTACGCCGTAGTCGATGCGGTTCTGCACCGCGCCCTTCGGCAGCGTCGTGCTGTTCGCCGCGCCGGCGCCGGCGGCGAGTTCGCCCGTGTCGGCCGAAATATTGATGACCATCCAGTGCCACCAGCCGGAGCCGGTCGGCGCATCCGGGTCGTACACCGTCACGGCGAAGCTCTTGGTGCCTGCCGGCGCCCCGCTCCACTTCAGCAGCGGCGACTTGTTGTCGCCGGCGCAGCCGAAGCCGTTGAACTCGAAACTTTTGGCGATCATGCCGCCGGCCTTGATCTCCGGGCTGGCGAGCGTGAAGCCGCCGGCCTGGGCCAGCGTGGCTGCGAATATCAGGGCGGCGGTGAGCAGGGTGCGTTTCATGGGGGACTCCTTCGATGGGGAAGCTGGAGTTTAAGCCGAAGCGCGGCGAAGCCGGCAGGTGGAGCGCAACTCGGCCAAGGCCCGCCGCGAAGATGGCCGCAGGCGGCTATTCGCCCGGCGCCGCCTCCCCCGCCACGCGCGCGATGAACAACGGATAGAGCACGGCAAGCGAACCGCGCCGGGTTTGCAGCGGCTGCCGCAAAACGAACATGCCGTGGAAGACATCCCGCCGCAGCATTGGCCGGTACTCCGTTTCGAGCAGGTACAGAAGCTTGTCGAGATAATCGTCCCCGCCGCCCGGCCGGACATCGAACGACATGGGCCGTCCCGCGTCGGCCACGTCGTTGGCCTTTTCCGCGACCACATTCCCGAACAAGTCGAGCAAGCGCGAAAACACCGATTCGCCCAAGGGATGCTGCGGCTCGGTCTGCCACGCGCGGGAGCAGAAATCCCCTTCGCCCAGGACCAGGAACGATTTCCCCTGGCGATCGAGCTGGACCGAAATGCCTTCCTCCGGATAGGCGCAGAAAATCGGCCGTGCCTGCGGGAAGGCCAGGTTGGCGTGAAGCGCGGCGAAAGTACCGGCGCAGAACTTCGCCCGCGGATCGCCCAGGCTGCCTACCGCATGGCGGTCCGCCAGCGCCTTTTCCATGAACAGCGCGAGCGCCACGCGGGTGTCGTATGGCAGCTCGGGGCGATAGCGCTCGACCCCTATCTTCGGCGCCGCCGCCAGCTCGAACTTCAGTCCGGCGGCGAAGGCGCGATCCCGGAAGCGGGCCTGATCCGGCTCGGGAAGCTGGGTGAAGTACATCCGCAGCAGCAACTCGTCGATGTAGTAAAAGTCGCGAAACGGCAACTCCTTGCCGTCGTTTCCCAACAGCCGCGAGAGGAAGCCCATCACACCCTCCTGTCAATCAGGGAACCGAGGCGACGACGCCCGCTACTTCGCCATCGCCTCAAGCACCGGCACCAGTGTCGAGTCGACCGTTGCGCCGAGTTCGAGCAGTCCGCGCGCAAGATGGTCGGACCGATGCCTGTTGGCGCCCCCGAAATCGAACGATGCCTTGTAGATATTCTCGCGCGGGACGGCTTCGAATATCTTGCGCCAGACCTTTCTGGCGACCGCCAGTATCTCGCCGCCTTCGTAGACCAAGATACGCGACGCCGGCAGGTGCTTGTCGCCAAGGCCATCGAATATCCGCGGCGAGGAGTCGAAGACCACCGCATCGACGCCGTAGCGGACAGACATGCTCAATGCCAAGCCGCCGCCGAGGGAGTGCCCGGTGACAGTTACCTTCTTCTCCGGATGACTTTTCAGATAAGCCGCGAAGTATTTTTTCGCCTGCGTGTATTGGAGCGAAAACGGCCAAATGGCGAGGTTTGCCGTCAGGTAGTCCTCCTTGCTGTCGGTCCCCCGGAAGGCAAAGATCACCTCGTTCGAATCCTGCTTTTCGAAAATGTCATAGGCAAGTCCTGACTTTCGGATTCTTGTGGGACTACCGGTCTTCTTGCCGTTGCCATCGACCTGAACCCATCCCAATTTTTCGACCGCAAACGTCTTCCTGTCGGGGTTGTGATAGGCATTCGAACTGACCATCGCATAGATTGCATACCGGGCCGCCACCGCAGCGCTCAATGTCGGCGGATCAAAGGAGGCATCGGCATCCTGGGCGAAAACATGGTTGCTGAAGAAACCGAACAGAACGACAAGCAGGATTTTCATCGTGGCTACTCCCCGGCAGGTTGCGACGACATATATCGGATATGAGAATGCGGTTACATCACCCACGAACCAAACGCTAGGACTGAGGAAAAGGCATGGCGTTACAACGCCATGGAAAATCCTTCGGGTCCTGAGGCTTGTTGCACTTCGACGCCGAGACTACGCTGAGGTTTGAGATATAGCATATTGGGATACGATATCTTCTGGAACCGCAACTCCAGATTTCTTCAGTTCATTTGCCTTCTCAATGACAGTGAGGCGCTTCAGATCGCGTTCTGGCTTTGAATTGAGGGCTGTCAGGAAAGCTCCGGCGATTGCAACGATTGCTGTGACTATCGCCCCGACCAAACCGGAGGCCAACTGTGATTGAATCTGCTTCAACTCGTCGTGCTGTTTCTTCAATTCCTCGCGCTCGATTGCCGCAGCCGAAATTTTCGACTCTAGGTCTGCTTGTTGTTTTTTTGCCTGATCCTGCTCGGACTTAAGTTTCTGGATCGTCGAACTCGCCTGATCTAACAAACTGTCAACACGGCCAATAAGTATTGCTTGCTCTCTGGACTTGGCGTTAGCCGGACTCTTGGGGTTCTTGGGGTCATCAAGAATCTTCTGAAGTTCAGTTCGGGCATCTATCAGCTTCTGATTAATTTGATCATCAGCGGCAAGTGCCGTGTTCCCGAGGTAGTACGCAGACGAAAATGCCAAGAGGTACCTTATTAAGAACCGCAAACAGAGCATAGCAATCTCCTAAGGTAACGTGGAGGTCACGGGCGCTGCGCGGCCTCATCGCACAACATCCGGTGGACCGCAGGATTATGGGTTGAATAAGTCACCGTTTTTCCCTTCGATTGGTTCTAGGTGGCTAAAAATCAGCTTGGGTCTCTTCGCCCCGATGCGACCTTTCTCATCGATTCTGTCAACGACACCAACAAGACGGCAGCGATCAAAGAGCATTTGCTTAAATGGAACAATGTTGCCGGTATCTGGATATGCGGTAAGTATGTGCCCTTGATACTTGAAACCCATTGAATGGGAGGTTTTGTTCTCGCGCGTAACCTCGCCTTCGAGAACAACTCTTTCGCCGTGAACCAACTCCGGAAAAAGAACCTCCTCGGTAAGTTCCTCTTCATCATCCGTAAAAATGGCTTTGTCATCTTGGGTGATAACTTCTGCATCAATTATATTTCCCTCGATCACACCAACGGATAGAACGATCGTTGGGTCAATGTTCGATGCCAGTTTGTCCAGAATTTTTGGACTACAGCCAACATATAAGTCGAGATAGCGCTTGGGGACGAATAAATACTCTCCCTTCTCGTTCGGAATGCCAACGAGCGTATTGTCATCGGCGAACTTCACATTCTCGAAACGACGTTGAAGCAAGTTACCAAGATGCTTTCCGATTCTTGCAACCCACTTGATTGCTTGCAGTGAAACCCGAAAAGCGTCCTTGAATCCGACACCGTCGAAATCTCTTTCAGCCATCTTTTTTGCGGCATTTGTAAAGTATGCGGTCGCAACTATACCCATGCCAAGCTGTATCAACGTCCCGACATCTGACGGGATAGACGCTACCCATGAGCCTTTTTCGATTCGCACGGGAATCTCGAAATCAACATCTCTAAGCTCAGGACTCTGTGCTGCCATGAAATGGCGAAGAGCCTCATCAAGCCCCAAGAGTGCTTTGGCGGATTTTCTGGCATCAAATGAACCTGTTTCTAGACGCTTGCCTTCGTACTTCACGAAACCAATAGATTCAATTTCGTCGCTCATAGAGGTTGCACTCGCTCAAATGTAAAACGCATAACGCAAAGTAGGCGCCATAGCGACATTTCCACTATCTAACATTTGTGTCTTGACCACGGTGCCAGCCTTGCGCCCGCAGCCCGTGCCCTTTGCCGCCGGCATGGTTTCCCGCTTGTCCATCCGCCCCTCCCGCTGGTCGATGTCGTGTCGCGCCAAAACAGCGGCATAGCATATCGGAATAGCGGCGGCTGCGCACCTGTCATTATTCGCCGGTGCGGCGCGAAGGGTTACAGCCTGCCGGTGTCGAACACGCCCCTGGGGTCGAGCGCCTGGCGGACGCGCCGGTTGAGCGCGGCGAGGGCCGGCGGCAGCGGCTGGAACACGCCGGCGGCCTTGTCGCCGCCGCGGAACAGCGTGGCGTGGCCGCCGATTTTTTCCGCGACTTCGCGCGCGTGGGCGGTCTCGATGTCGCCGCGCAGCCAGCGCTGCGCGCCGCCCCACTCGATCAGCGTCGCGCCGGGCAGGTCGGCGTGGCCCGCCGTGGAGGGCAGCGACAGCCGCCACAGCGGCGACTCGGTGGCGAAGAAGGCCAGGCGCTGTTCGCGCAGGTCGGCCCAGAATTGCGCGGCGGCGAACTCGCCGACGGCCTCGCCGCCGAGCTGGTTGCGCGCGGCGGCAACCGCGGCGCGGGCGCCGGACAGGCGCACGCTGAGCGTGTCGTCGCTCCAGGCGGTGGCGGAAACGGGCAAGGGCTTGCCGGCCCACTGGTTCATGGTTTCCAGCGCCTTGGCAGCGGGCATCTCGAAGCGCAGCGTCGCCTCGGCGGCGGGTTTGGGCAGGACCTTGAGCGAAACTTCGAGGATCAGGCCGAGCGTGCCCAGGCTTCCGGCGATCATGCGCGAGACGTCGTAGCCGGCGACGTTCTTCATCACCTGGCCGCCGAACCGGAGTTCGCGGCCCTGGCCGTCGAGCAGGCGCACGCCGAGGACGAAGTCGCGCACGGCGCCGGCGGTGGCGCGGCGCGGGCCGGCGATACCGGCCGCAACGGTGCCGCCGACGGTGGCGGCGGCGCCGAAGTGCGGCGGCTCGAAGGCGAGCATCTGGCCCTGCTGCGCCAGCGCGGCTTCGACCTCGGCCAGCGGCGTGCCGGCGCGCACGGTGACGACGAGCTCGGTGGGTTCGTAGGCGACGATGCCGCAGTGGCCGCGCGTGTCGATGACCTCGCCGGCGAGCGCGGCGCCGTAGAAGTCCTTGCTGCCGCCGCCGCGCACGCGCAGCGAACCTGCGGCGGCGCGCACGCGGGCGGCGAGCTCGTCGGCGATGTCGGTGATGGCGCTCATGCTGCCTCCGCCGGGCCGCGCCCCGAAGGAAGTCCCCTTGGGGGGCCCCAAGGAGGCAGCAAGTCAACGAACCGGAAGCCGCTCAGCGGCTGAACCGAAGTCACCCCCTTCCGTGGGAAGGGGGCTGGGGGGATGGCTCTCATCTGGCGCTCCCGGTCAGGCGGTATTCCGAACAGCGCCGCGGCATGGGCACGGCCTTGCCGGGGTTGAGCAGGCGCTGCGGGTCGAAGGCGGCCTTGACGGCGTGGAAGGCGTCGAGCTCCTCGGCGCTGAACTGCACGCACATCTGCTGCACCTTCTCGATGCCGACGCCGTGCTCGCCGGTGATGGTGCCGCCGACTTCGACCGAGAGTTCGAGGATGCGCGCGCCGAATTCTGTGGCGCGTTGCAGTTCGTCGTCGCGGCTGGCGTCGAACATGATCAGCGGATGCAGGTTGCCGTCGCCGGCGTGGAAGACGTTGGCGCAGCGCAGGCCGTATTCCTGCGCGAGTTCGGCGATGCGTGTCAGCACATGCGCCAGGTGCTTGCGCGGGATGGTGCCGTCCATGCACATATAGTCGGGCGTGATGCGGCCCACCGCCGGAAAGGCGGCCTTGCGCCCGGCCCAGAATTTGAGGCGCTCGGCCTCGCTCTGCGACACATGCAGGTCGCGCGCGCCGGCGCCTTCGAGCACGGCGCGCATGGCGGCGATTTCCTCGGCGACTTCGGCGGGCGTGCCGTCGGATTCGGCCAGCAGGATGGCGGCGGCGGAAAGGTCGTAGCCGGCATGGACGAAATCCTCGACGGCGGCGGTGGCCGGCTTGTCCATCATCTCCAGCCCGGCCGGGATGATGCCGGCGGCGATGATGGCGGCAACGGCGTTGCCGGCGGCGATGACGTCGTCGAACGAAGCCATCACCACCTGCGCCACCTGCGGCTTGGGCGTGAGCTTGACGGTGGCTTCGAGCACCACGCCGAGCATGCCCTCGGAGCCGATCAGCAGCGCCAGGAGGTCGTAGCCGGGGGTGTCGAGCGCGTCGCTGCCGATCTCGACGATTTCGCCATCGATCAGCGCGACGCGCAGCTTGAGGATGTTGTGCACCGTGAGGCCGTACTTGAGGCAATGCACGCCGCCGGAATTTTCCGCGACATTGCCGCCGATGGTGCAGGCGATCTGGGAAGAAGGATCCGGCGCGTAATAAAATCCCTGACTCGCAACCGCGTTGGAGACGCCGAGATTGGTCACGCCCGGCTGCGCGACCACGGCGCGATTCTCAAAATCGACTTCCAGCACGCGGTTGAATTTAGACAGCCCAAGCAACACGCCGTCGCCGAGGGGCAGCGCGCCGCCGGAAAGCGAAGTGCCGGCGCCGCGCGGAACGACCTTGATGTTTTGCTCGTAGCAGTATTTCAGAATTTTCGAGACCTGCCCGGTCGTGTCGGGCAGCACCACCACCATCGGAAGCTGGCGATAGGCGGTGAGCCCGTCCGACTCGAAGGGACGCATGCCGATCTCGGTGTCGATCACGCCTTCGCCCGGAACAATCGCACGCAGTGCCGCCACGATCGCGGCGCGGCGCGCCAATACATCCTGATCGAGGGCCGGCATAGCGACCATATTCAATTCTCCCGAAACGATCCTAGCAGATAGCCGCAAGGAACGAGCGCCGTCAAAACACGAATGCCCGGCGCCTGAAAGCTACAAATGAGAGAAAGGACGATTAAAGCGTCGGGCGCTTTATTTCGGAGAACAGTCCGTCCGGCTTGCCGCTGGGGGAGACACTGGACTTGTCACCGGCCGGTTTTTCGGCGGGTTTTTCGGAAGCCGCTTTGACTTCGCCGGAAGCCGGCGCGGACGGAGTCTTGGTCTCGCCGGAGGACGGAGCGGCAACCGTTGCCGCGGGGGCATCGGACTTGGATTCGGCCTTCGCCTCGGATTTGGCTTCAGCCTTCTCAGCTGATGCCGAAGGCTGCTTCGGCGCGCCGGCACTTTCCACCGGCTTCGCTTTCGGACGCAACGCTTCTTCGAGATCGCGGTCACGCACGCCGCGCAATCCCTGCACAAAGGAGATCGACTGCAAATGCAGCTTCGGAGACTTGTCGATGCCGGTGTGGCCCAGCTCTTCCTTGAAGAGGTCGATGTTTTCGAGCTTGCCCTTGAAACCCCTCGCCGCTTCGACCTTCACGCCCCAGCCATTGTTGGACTGATAGAAATTCACCGCGCGCCCGACATTAGGCGGAACCTGTTGAACGACGGTGGGGTCGAACATCACGATCAGCGGCACATGAATGCCCGCCTTGTACAATTCGGCGGACATCGATGCGCAAGCATTGGCGCCGAGCGAGTGGCCGATCAGCACCGGCCTTTCCTTGATGCCCTGTTTGTGGCGCGCGATGATTTCCGCGGCGACAATAAGATGATCGCTGTGCGACATCGGAATGGCGTTGATGCCGCGGCTTTTCATCTTGGCGGCGAGATCGTCCATGCCGGTGGAGAACACATCGAGCCAGCCGCGCATCACGTAAACGACGACGCCGCGGTCTTTCGACTCTTTTGAATTCGCGCTTTTGGTTTCGAGTTTCTTGGCGGGAGCGGGTGCCGCGATCAGGCGGAAATTATCCGCCGGCTCCTGCGCGGAGACGGGCGAATGCGCGCCGGCCACGCCAGCAATGGCGAGGAGCGCTGCAAAGCGAATCCCGACTTTCCACACGGCCTGCATCAATCAAAACTCTTGTGTTCAGAAGAGCCCAGAGGTCCAGCCACCGGTATTGCCCGCCCGGTTCGCTTATAGAGTCGGAGGTATTAACGGGCTAGTGCGAGACGGCGCCGCACGCCCCATTCCGCGGATATGTTGCCAATAAGTCACGCGAATTTCACACTAATCCGCGGCGTCAGGCAGGGGGATTAGCGGGCGTCCCAGGCCGGGAAGCCGCCTAGTAAATCCAGGGAATTACCCGGGCGGTGCGGGCCATATAGGCGCGGTATTGCTCGCCGAAGGCCTCAATCATTAACTGCTCCTCGCGGCCCACGCGGAACAGGAACAGGGTTCCAAAGCCGATGATGCCGGAGAAGCCCGCGATCCAGTTCGGCAACAAAAGCGCCTGTGCCACCGCCCAGAGGAAAAAAGCCGAATACATCGGGTGGCGGACAAAGCGATAGACCCCGTTGGTGACGAGTTCGTGCTTGTCGCGAAGCTCGAGGGAGACCGACCAGTTGCGGCCGAGTTCCTTGTGGGTGCGATGGAACAGCCAGAGCGCGCCGAGCGCCGGCACAAGGCCGAGCCAGGCCAGCGCGGGAATAAAAGGCCGCTCACCGAAGCCGCCGAATTTCGTGAACACATAGATCATCGGAATGATGCCAAGGCCGGATAGCGAAATGCCAAGCAGCGTCAGTTCCTGCGCGTCGCGCTTGGTCGCCATCACCCGCGCCTTCTTCGCCTTGCGTTCATGCGGATAGCGCAAAGCCCACCAGGCCACCACGAACAGGGACCAGATTATTTTGGCGATTGTCGGAGTCATCAGTCTTTCGCCTTTTTGCTTTTGACCGAACCGGACACGGGACCGACGCGGACTTGCGACGGATCGAACGAACCGTCCGGCGCAAATGCCTTGGTCGCGCCGTCGTGATAGGAGACGCGGTCGGGCAGCGCAATGGGTCCGCAACAGATCATGTAGTAGTCGTAGAAATAGCGCTGCTCGTTGCCCATCACGAACTGGCGGTGGACACGGAAGAAGTCACGCTTCAATCCGTTGTAGGTATCCTTCTTCAGCATGTGCTTGATGCGGACGATCTGCACGGTCGGGCTGCCGGTGAGCGGCAGGCCGATATCCCCGACGGGATTGGACTTATAAAAATTGACCATGTCGGACAGCGCCTGGAATTCGACCCAGTAGAAATTCGGATCGTTGGCGACCTCTTTCGTCGCCCGGCGCAGATAATCCGCGCCGGGATGCAGGCCGATTTTCAGGAGCGACGATCCTACGGTGAGAATGCGGATCGGCGGATTATTTTTCCCGAACTGAGGGTCGATCTTTTTCGCGCGGGCGACCACGTCGATCACCTGCACCGCGCCGAGGCTGTGGCCGACGAGAACGATCTCGTCGCCGGTGGATTTTTTCACAACGGCGATGAGTTCGCGGGCGAATTTATCGAGGCGCGCGTCGAGCACCGTGCGCCGGCCATGCACGAGTTCATGGGCGAAATGCCAGTCGTTGAAGAGATAGGCAATGTAAAAGGGCCGCGGCGGCAGCAGCAGCGAACCGATGGAAGCCGCGATGCCGAGCGCAATCGAAACCGGCAGCGACCACCCTGAGCCCGGCGCAAACCAGCCGAATGCGTAACGGGAGGCGAGGTAAGCGCCAACGCCTGCCATCGTGAACAGAAAATATGGATAAAGAAAAAACAGCGCGTAGCGCCAGTTCATCCGGAAATAGGCGAACAGCGCGCCGGAAAAAGTGAAATCGAAAAACGCAGCGAGCCCCACCTTCAGGCGCTTCCAGGTGGGCATCTCGAAGTCAGTTGCAATGAGATCGCCCCACCAGAAAATCTTGTAATTGGTGTTCACCTTCCAGTTCGGGCCGGAGGTTTCCAGCGACCATTCGCCGAAATGCTTGTCCGGCGTCATGGAGACGGGCGACACTTTCGACTTCACATTCCAGGTCTCGAGCATGCGCGCGAGTTCGCGCTCAAAGCGCTTGTGATGAATTTCCGGCGGCGCGATTTCGTAGCCGCAGATGAAAACGACATCGCGTTGCTGGACGACGGGAGCGGTCATGGAGGGTCCGTTTCTCGCGCTTTCTTACTTGTCCAAAACCTGTTTGTCCAAGACGAGCACATGCAGGCCGCGCGGGCCGTGGGCACCCTGCAACAGCACCTGCTCGATGTCGGCGGTACGCGAGGGGCCGGAAATCCAGTTCACCGTGCGCGGCATATTGCCGGCGCCGTAGCGCTCGCGAATGCGCTCCCAGACCGTTTCGTAATTTCCGGCGAGGTCGTTCGCATCAACGACCACGATGTGATGCTCGGGAAGAAAACTGAGCGTGGTTGGATTGGCCGGGCCGGACACCATGACAAGCGTTCCGGTCTCGGATACGCCGCCGAACGCATGGGAAATCGAGGCAAGCTGTTTCCCGTCCGATGGCCCGATGCTGACGGTAAGCGTCTTTTCCTTTTGCCAAGGCACATCATTCAAACGCGCATCCTCGCCGCGGCGAATTTCCATCGGCAAGTTTTTGGAGCGCAGATGCGCCGAGACGGCGGCGGGAATTTCGTCGGCGGAACTGAGGATCGAAACAGTCGCGAAAGCCTCCTCGATCATCTTTTTGAACAGGGCGACGCGATCCTGTTTTGAGCCGTCTCCGCGCTCCGGGATGATTCCTTTTTCATGCACTGACAGACGCTCTTCCACGGTCTGGCGGCGCGCGGCCTCGTTTCCGCTTACCCCCAGCGAGCGGCGGACCGTCCCAAGCACCGTGTCGCGCGCGGTCACGATTTTTTTCCTTGTCCGCCGGCGTGGCGATTTTTCCAGAGCGCCTGGAATGTATCGCCCTGGGGCGTGGGAAATTCACGATGCCTGGTCCAGCCGCCCGCGAGCGGAAGCCAGCGGAAACGGCCTTTCACATGACCGAGTGAGGCGAGCATTTTCATTCCGAAGCGCGCGAATAAATTGTACAGCGCCGGGCGCAACGCAAAATATGACCAGAACTTCAAGCCTCCCCGCACTGTCGCCGGGGACAGATGCCGCTCGAATTCCCGCTCGCGCCAGTGACGCATCAGTTTCGGCAGCGGAATGCGGACGGGGCAGACTTCCTCGCAGCGGCCGCAAAAGGTGGAGGCGTTCGGCAGATGGCCCGCCTTGTCCACGCCGATCAACGACGGCGTCAGCACGGCACCCATTGGACCCGGATAGACCCAGCCATAGGCGTGACCGCCGACGGCGCCATAAACCGGGCAGTGATTCATGCAGGCGCCGCAGCGGATGCAGCGGAGCATTTCGCGGAACTGGCCGCCGAGCATCGCCGAGCGGCCATTGTCGAGAATGATCACATGATACTCGCCGGGTCCGTCCACATCCTCCGGGCGGCGCGGGCCGGTGGAGAAGGTCGTGTAGATCGAGATTTCCTGGCCGGTCGCGGAGCGCGCCAGCACGCGCAGCATCTGCGAGACATCTTCCAGCGTCGGCACGATTTTTTCGATGGACGCGATTACGATATGCGCTTTCGGCAAGGTCTGGCTGAGATCGCCATTGCCTTCATTGGTGACGATGATCGAAGTGCCGGTTTCGGCGACCAGAAAATTAGCGCCGGTGATGCCCACATCGGCCGCGAGGAATTTTTCGCGCAGCACGGCGCGGGCTTCGGCGAGCAGCGCCGCGGGCTCTTCGAGATTGCGGCCTTCCGGCAAAGACGTATGCACGCGGCGGAAATCCGCTTCGATCTGGTCGCGGTTCAGATGAATCGCGGGCGCGATGATGTGCGAAGGCGCTTCATTGCGAAGCTGGATGATGTATTCGCCCAGGTCCGTTTCGACCGGCACCATGTGATTGGCCGTGAGAAAATCGTTGAGCCCGATTTCCTCGCTCACCATGCTTTTGCCCTTGGCGACGATGCGGGCATTCATCTTCTTGCAGATGGCGAGCACGGCCTGCCGCGCATCCTCGGCGGTGACGGCCCAATGCACATGGCCGCCCTGCTCCGTCACGCGCTTTTCGTATTGCTCCAGATAAAGATCGAGATGCGCGAGCGTGTGATTTTTGATGTCGCGGGCGCTGTCGCGCAGCTTCTCGAATTCAGGCAACTTTGCCGCCACGTTGCGGCGATTTTTCACAAAGCCGGTTTCGATCTTGTCCAGCGCCTTCTGCAACTGCGGATCGTGCAAGGCTTCATGCGCGTTTTCCTTGAACTGCGGCGAGCTGATCGCGTGACTCATGCGTTCTCTCCTTCGCCGATCAATTTTTCCACGATTACCACGTCACGCCAGACACCATCGAGCTTTGCGTGATTCTTGTAGGTGCCGACTTCGCGGAAGCCCAACGATGCGAGCAATTTGAGGCTCGCTTCATTTTCAGGAAATACACGCGACAGCAATTTCCAGTCGCCGCGCGCTCTCGCGGCTTCGATCAAGGCTTCAAGCGCGATACGGCCAAGGCCCATGCCGCGCGCTTCGCGATCCACATAGACGGAGAATTCGCGAACGCCGGAATAACATTCGCGCTCGCGATAGATGAAAGCGGAAGCGTAGGCGAGAACATTGCCGTCCACTTCCACCACAACGGTCGTGCGGCCGGTGTCGAACCATTTGGCGATGACTTTCTCGCTGCGAAATTCAGTCTCGAACGTCGCGACACGATCCTCGATGCCCTGATTGTAGATGCGCGCGATGGCGGAGGCGTCCGCGCGAATGGCGGCGCGGGTGTGAATGTCGTGATCTTTTTTAGCGGACGCTGCGTTCATTTCGGCGCCTGCTTCGCGGGCTCGCCGATAGCAGGCTCGCCCGTCATGCCCGCGAGCAACTCGGCGACATGCCGCACGGCGACCGGCTTGCCCTGACGCTGCAACTTGCCGGCCATGTTCATCAGGCAGCCGAGATCGCCCGCGAGCAAGGTCGGCGCGCCGGTGGCGGCGATATTCTCGGATTTTTTCTCGACGATGGCGTTGGAGATTTCCGGATATTTCACGCAAAAGGTTCCGCCGAAACCGCAGCAGACATCGGGATCTTTCATCTCGACGATGGAAAGCCCGGTCATGCTGGAAAGCAATTTGCGCGGCTGCGATTTCACACCAAGTTCGCGCAGGCCCGAGCAGGAATCATGATAGGTTATGGTGCCTTCGTAGATCGTATTCACACGCTCGACCTTGCGCACATCCACGAGAAAACTGATCAGCTCATGCACGCGCTCGCAGAGTTTCTCTACGCGCGGCATCCAGACAGGGTCGCCCGCGAACAGCTCCGGGTAATGCAGCTTGATCATCCCCGCGCAGGAGCCCGAAGGCACAACGACATAATCGTAAGGCTCGAAGGCCGCGATCATCTGCTCGGCCATCGCGCGCGTGGTCTTGCGGTCGCCGGAATTGAACGCCGGCTGCCCGCAGCAGGTTTGCAGCGGCACTTCCACCGAGCAGCCGGAATCCTCGATCAGCTTCGCCGCGGCGAAGCCCACGCTCGGCCGGATCAGATCGACCAGGCAGGTGGCGAAAAGCCCGACGCGCGGGCGCGAGCCGGACTCGGCGGCCATGCGAATACTCCGAAACGCCCGCCGGTGTTCAGCGGCACCCGCGTGGCGCTGCAATTTGGCCGATGGGCGGCGCACAAGCAAGCACACGGAAATTTGCTCATATTCGCCCGGATAGCGAGGGATTGCGCCGCTCAACTGTCATGGCAATCTGGTAGGAACGACGCCGAATAAAAAGCATCAGGAGGAAACGATGCGCGCGCCACTCTCGTGTTTTCTTGGAATGCTCATTGCCGCAGTGTTATGGACCGCGCCCGCTTCGGGCTTCGACAGTTCCTCGCTACAGAACAATGCGCCGGACGAACTCAAGGCCATCCGCGCGAAGATCAAGGCGAAGGATTTTCAGGGCGCGCTTGCCGACCTGAAGCCGCTGCTGCCGAAACACGACCAGGCCGACGTGCATAATCTCCTGGGCTTCAGCCTGCGCAAAACCGGCGACTACAAGACGGCGGCAGTTCACTATGAACGCGCACTACAGCTCGACCCCAATCACAAGAGCGCGCTTGAATATCAGGGCGAGATGTTCATTGAAACCAATCAGATGGACAAGGCGCGGGCGAATCTCGCGCGATTGAAGAAGCTATGTCCGAAAGGATGCGAGGAATTGGCCGATCTCGAGGAAGACATCCTGAAGGCGGAGAAAGCTGCGAAGACGAATTGATACAGCGAATAACGCGGGTGCGGATGAGAGAAATGACCGGAAGCGACGTATCCATTGGCGGAAGTTCGCTCTACGCGCATCCCTTGCGCTCAGCGGTGCTGGGCGAACTGCATGCGCGCCCTTTCACACCGATAGAGACGCCGCAACGGGTTTTGCTGTTCGCCTTCGTTGGGGGTGCGGCACAGGCGCAGGCCGACCGCGAGGCGCTCACGGCCCTCTGCGCGATACGGGGCATGAGCCCGCCGCCGGAAGGCGCAAAACATCACCGCAGCAATTTTGACGGCGGCGCGCTGCGCTGGGAAAGCCACGCGGAATTTTCCACCTACACCTGGGAATTGCCGGCGGGGAGCGCGAACGGAAAGCCGTTCTCCCCGAAAGCCGGGAACCTCGCGACCGGCATGAAACAAATCCCGCAGCCCGGGCCGCTGCTGGTGGCGGTCAATCTTCACCTCATCAACGAACCCGGCAAGGAATTCGAGCTGGAAAAAGTATTCGACCGCGCAAGCCTCGCAGCGGCGGAGAATTCCGATGGCGCGGCCCTGTTCGCGACCGACTTCAAGCCGGACGAAGACGGATTCATCCGCATTCTCGTCATCAATCGCAGCATGAACGAAGAGCGCATCGGCGCACTGGTGCAGCGCGTGCTGGAGCTTGAAACCTATCGAACGCTGGCGCTGCTCGGCCTGCCGGAAGCGCAACGCGTTTCTCCTTCCGTTGGAAAAATCGAGCGGCGGCTTGCGGAAGTCACCGACCAGTTGCGCCAGTCCGGCGATCTCATGTCCAACCACCAGATGCTTGATGAACTGACCGCGCTCGCCGCGGGGCTGGAAGCCGACGCCGCCGCAAGCTCCTTCCGTTTCGGTGCGACGCGCGCCTATTACGAAATCATGCAGCTTCGTTTGCAGACAATCGGCGAACGCAAGGTTGGCGGGCTGCCCACCTGGTCGTCGTTTCTCGCGCGCCGGATGGCGCCAGCGATGCGGACCATCACCACCCTCGAAGAACGGCAAGCGCGGCTTTCGGAAAAGCTGGCCCGCGCCGCAAACCTCCTGCGCACCCGCGTGGACGTGGCGCTTGAAAACCAGAACCGGGATTTGCTGACCGCCATCAACGACCGGGGCCGGATGCAACTTCGTCTCCAGCAAACTGTCGAAGGACTCTCGGTCGCCGCCATCTCCTATTACATGGTCGGGCTGGTGAGTTATCTCATCAAGGGCGCGCACGAATATGGCCTGCATCTGGATGTCACGGTTGCGACCGCGGTTTCGGTGCCGGTCATCGTGCTGTTCGTGTGGTTTCTTGTGCGCCGCATCCGGCGGCGTTACGTCACCGACCACTCGTAGATTTCGGGTGTTTTTGACATCCCGCTCGCCCGGAGCGGCGGGGCATGTATAGTCCGGCGGGTTTTTTCAACGCCGGATATTCACATGCGCCGAGTGATCGATATTTTCCGCGAATTTCTGGGACTCGCTCTCCCCTATTTCCGTTCCGAGGAAAAATGGCAAGCGCGAGGGCTGCTTGCGGGCGTGGTGATTTCGGAGTTCGGCGTCGTCTATGCGCTGGTCGTGTTCAACATCTGGAACGGTTATTTTTTCAACGCTATCTCGGACCGCAACTGGGACAATTTCATTTATTCGCTGTTCCTCTTCATCGGCATCGCGGCATGGACCGTGGTCGCGACCATGGGACAGTTTTTCTTCGGCCAGACGCTCATCATGCGCTGGCGGCGCTGGATGACGCAGCGTTATGTCTCGCAATGGGTGGCGGACGGACGCCACTACCGGATGCAGTTCACCAACACGCAGGTGGACAACGCGCATCTTCGTATTGCGAATGACATTCTGATTTTTTTGCAAAAGACTCACGAGCTTGGTTTCAACCTGCTCGGAAGCCTGATTGCGCTCACTTCTTTCGCCTACATTCTCTGGGGGCTGTCGAGCGTCGCGCCGCTGCTGATCTTCGGCACGGATTTCACCTTCCCAGGCTACCTGTTCTGGATCGCGATCCTGTATGCCGGGCTCGGCACGGCTGTCGCGCATTTCATCGGTCAGCCGCTGATCGGCTACAACTTCAACCAGCAGCGATATGAGTCCGACTTTCGCTTCGCCATCGTGCGGGTATGGGATCACGCGGAACCGGTCGCACTGATGCGCGGGGAGCCAATCGAGCGAAAAATTCTGGATTTCCGTTTCGGCGAGCTGGTGAAAAACTGGACGCGGCTTATCAGACGCCAGACAGGCCTTACCGCATTCACCACCGGTTACGGCCAAAGCTCGCTGGTGTTTCCGCTGCTGGTCGCCAGCCCCGGCTACTTCATGGGCATGGTCCCGCTCGGCACGCTGATGCAGGCGTCCTTCGCGTTTCAGCGCGTGGATATTGCTTTTGCTTTTTTTCTGCATTCCTACGCGAAGATCGCCGAATGGAAGGCCTCGATGGACCGTGTGGCCCAGTTGAACGTCGCCCTGAAAGACGTGGATGCGGAGCGTGATCCTAAACGGCATATTGTTTTCGAGGAGTCTCTGGATCGCGGCATCAAGGTCTCCAAGCTCGATGTAAGCCTGCCAAACGGAATGCATATCGCCTCGGTGGGCGAATTTTCGCTCAAGTCCGGCGAGCGTGCGCTGATTACCGGTCCTTCCGGTTCCGGCAAATCGAGCGTGCTGCGCGCACTCGCAGGCATCTGGCAGACCGGCAGCGGCTCCATCGAAATTCCGAAGAAAAGCGAATTGCTGGCACTGCCGCAGACAATCTATTTCCCGCTCGGCTCTCTGCGCACGGCCGTCACCTATCCGACTCCACCGGAGGAAGTGAGCGAAGAGCGGCTGCATGAAATCCTGAAGCTCGTGGGGCTGGAGCGCTTCGAAGGGCAACTCGACGAGGAAGCCGACTGGAGCGTGGTGCTTTCCGGCGGCGAGCAGCAGCGGATCGGACTTGCGCGCGCGTTGCTCAAAAAGCCTGACATCCTGTTCCTCGACGAGCCGACTTCCAATTTCGACGAGGCAACCGGCCGCGAGCTTTACAAGTCGCTGCTGGAAAAACTACCGGAAACCACCGTCATTTCGGTCGGCCGCACCGGTTCGCTCGCGGATCTTCACGGCCGCACCATCGAAACAAGGGATGGCGTGGAAACACGGCGCCCGCAGGGGCGCACAACGCCGCCCGCATGACGCCGCAAAATCCGCTATAGTGGAAAAAAGCCTGTCTAATTGAAACTTGGAGGAACGCCGTGGCCGAAGCCGCACCGATGAATTACTACACCGATGGATGGCCACTGATCGTGGACATGTGTCCCTGCGACATTCATCTCACCGAGTGGCTGGACGCGCAGAAAATCCGCGACTCCGCGATTTTCCATTTCGGCACCGGCACTCACCATCATGTCGGCATCACCTGCGCCGAGAACGGTTCCAACAATTCGGTGTTCGGCATCACCGCTTCCACGCAGGAGATCGAGGCTTACACCAAGCTTGCGATCGACAAGCCGAAGGTGTCGCGCAAATACAAGGCGATCTTCGGCGACATTTACCTGCTCGACAAAAAACTATTGCCGGATTTCGATGTCGTCTCGCTGTTTCATCTGTGCGAATTCTGGGGGCCGGAAAGTGCGGCCTATAATGCGATGACCGACCGCGAAATGCTGGACCTGATGACCGAGAAAACCAGACCCGGCGGAAGAATTTTATTTTACACAAAGTCGATGGCGTTCGACCGCGCTTCAAGCATCATCGCGGAATGGTCGAAGGCTATGCCGGTCGAGAAGGAAGCGGAGTTCAAGACGCTGCTGGTTTACCGGAAGAAGGGCTGATCTTTTCAGCTTTCCAATTGATGGATGGCGCGATTGGCGCGGCGAAGACGGCCGCTCAATTCGCGCCCCAGACTCGCGAGCAGCTTGATCGCGAGCGCGGGCGTCTGCGCGGACAGCGTTACGAAATTTCCCTTGCTCAACCCGTACACGACAAGATCCTCATCGGCGATCACGGTCGCCGAGCGCGGGCCTGAATCTAGGATAGCAAGCTCTCCGAACACCGCCCCGGGCGGGAATGTCACGAGACGGATGTCGCCGCCGTTTTCCTGCCGGATATAGGCGCTGGCGCTGCCGGACAGAACGAAGAACAATTCGCTGCCGAGATCGCCTTCACGGAAGACAACGCCGTCTTTTCCAAATTGTTTTCGGGTCAGGTGCGCTTGCAGGGCGGCGATCTCGCCCTCGCTGAATTTATCCAGCACGCTCATCTGTTCGAGCGGCAACTCGGCGGCAACGGGCTGCGGGTCATCCGCACGCAGCAGATCGGTTTCCGCCCATTCGATGGCGCGGTCCACATCGGGAAAAATCTTGTCGGGCATCGCGGTTTCAAGATAGCTGAAATCCGCGAGCCGTTCGGCCGGCTCGCTGTTTTTCGCGAGCGACAGCAGAAGATTTTTTCCGCGCTTCCTCAGATCGGCATCGACGGAAGCCAGAACATGCGCGCCTGTGCTGTCGATCTCGGTGACGCGGCGAAGATCGAGGATGAGGCTTTTCGTTTCCGTATTTTGTGCAGTCTCAATCTCGCGTGCCAGAGTCTCGGCGCTGCCGAAGAACAGCGCACCCTGCAATTCCATCACCAGGATTTCGTTGCCGCGTTTTTCGAGCATCGCGGTGTCCGGGGCATTGCGCGATTTGCGTGAGTGAATGGCGCCGCAGCGATATTGCCGCCGGATGCTGGAGCGGCTCATGCGGATCACGAACAAGGCGATTGCAATGACAACGCCCAGGAACACCGCGAGCACGATGTTCACCGTGATCGCGAGCACGGCGACCAGCACCACGACCAAGAATTCGAGAATGAGGAGGCCGCGCCCATGCGTGGCGCGGGAGAAAATGCGCTTCACGAGTTCAATCGACCACGGGTCGATGTGCTGTACGGCGACAACCATGATGACGGCCGACAGCGCCACCCGCGGGACATGGGCCAATAACGGAAACACGAGCGCGAAGGCGGCAAACATCACGGCGGCGTTGATCAGCACGGAAAAAGCCGTGCGGCCTCCGAAGGCGCGGTTCACGAGGCTCGGCCCGATATTGATGCCGCTGGTGATGCCGCCGAAAGCCGCGGCCCACATGTTGCCGACGCCGAGCTGAACCAGAATTTCGTTGCTGTCGGCCTTGCGCTCGCCGGACGGCGTAACGAGCCGTGCGCACAGAAGCGCATCGAGGGAAGCGATGATCGCCAGTGCCAGCGCGCCGGTAAGAATAATCCACCAAAGCTCGAAGATTTTTCCACTGGAGATCAGGCCGTAAAAATTCTGCAACGGCATGGTTTTTAACACGTTCCCGCCGGCATTTCCGATGACGGGACCAAGCTCCTTGCCGAATCCGATCAGCCGCAGCGCGTAAAAAAGGAAAACGCCAAGCGCCAGCGCCGCCAGCAGCGGAGGTACTTTGGGCAGAATTCTTTTCGCGTTCCACATCGCGACAAAGACAATGAGCGCCAGCGCGATGCTGAGGGGTTTTGCGTCACCGGCGTACTGGACCGCCGCGGTGAAAGACGTGTTGCGGTCGAAGCCCATCACGTTGCCGAGCTGCACCAGAAACAGGAGTATCGCGGCCGTATTCTGAAAACCCGCCATTACCGGATGCGGCGCGAATTTCATCAGCGTGCCGAGCCGCATCAATCCAAACAGCGCCTGAAATGCACCGGCCACCAGCACGATCACGAACAGGGTCAGCAGCACCATCGGGACCCCGCCGGAGCGCAGCGCGGGCGCTTCGGACTGCACGAGATCGAACAGCAATAGGCCGATGAAAAATGTCGTGGTGATGCGCGGTGCATAGAGCGTAGTCGAGCGGTCGCCGAGCAGCACGCTGGCAATGCCGACGATGAAAGCTGTGCATAGTCCCGCGAGCGCGCCATCGACAAAATACTCATCGCCCAAAGCGACGAAGGCGAACATGCCAAAGCCGGCGGCCAACGGAATCGCCACGGCGGCCGAGACGAGGCCGCCGGTCAGGTCGTTTTTCAGATTCGCGAGCAAGGCCATTTGCGCGCGATGTGATATGGACCTCACCTGCCGGTCAAGCGATTGCCCAAAATAAAACCGCCGCAGGCCCGCAGGCCGCGGCGGTTTTTTGAAAAACTCTGATTTACATCGGCGGCGTTACGCCGTCGCGGCCGAAATTGATGCCGGGTGCCGCGAACGCGCCGTCGGCATCCTTCCTCGCACCGAACACGATCACCTGGGTACCGGGCTTTATTTCACTGAGATCGCCCGGGGAGTAGGCGACGATGGAAGCCGTCGCCGGCACGATGACTTTCTTTTCACCATCCTTGTATTTCAGCGTGACGACTTCGCCATCCACGCCCTTGACCATCGTATCCACCGTCGCATTGGTCATGGTGCTTTGCGGCTGCAAGTCCCAGGGCATGTGACCCTCGGCGGTGCCGCGCTGCGCTTCCAGGAAAATATGGATCGCGATTGCCCGCTGGCTGCCGTCCGCCTCGGGCATCGCCGTCACGCCGATATAGGAATTCGGCTTGATGTCCGCGAGCGAGGCTTTCACCAGCGCCATCACGCGCGGCTTTTCGGGAAGCTTCAAAGTGTAATCAGCACCATCGCGGCCTTTAATCACGACAGTTTGACCGTCGACTTTTGTGACTTCTCCGCGGATGCGGATCGCAGGGCTTTGCGCGGAAACTTCCGCAAGCAATCCGGCAAACAGAGTAAGAGCGAAGAAAGCTGAGATTTTTATCCGGCGCATTTTTTCCTCCCAAATCCCGGCTACGCGGGGCTGATGGGAATAGAACACCGCGAGACCGGAATTATTTCCGCATTATTGTTGGCCGCCGCATTCGCCGTGCTAGACTTTCAGCCAATGAAATGGAGTGCGTGAAAAAATGCTTGAACACCGGCAGCTCGGCAAAAGCGGAATTTCTGTCTCGGCAATCGGCCTCGGCTGCATGTCGATGTCCGGCAATTACGGCAAGGGCGACGACGCGGTCTCGACCCAGGTGCTACACCGCGCACTGGAACGGGGCATCGATTTTTTCGACAGCGCCGATGTTTATGGAAACGGGCATAACGAGCAGTTGATCGGCAAAGCCTTCAAGGACAAGCGCGGCAAGTTCGTACTCGCGACCAAATTCGGCAATCACATCGCCAAAGGCACCGTGGATTGCCGCCCGGAATATGTGATGGAGGCCTGCGACGCGAGCCTGAAGCGGCTTGGCTTCGACCACATTGATCTTTATTACGCGCACCGCATCGATCCGAATGTGCCGATCGAGGACACGGTGGGCGCGATGGCAAAGCTGGTGCAGCAAGGGAAAGTTCGCGCGCTCGGCTTGTCGGAGGCGCATCCCGATACGATCAAGCGCGCGCACAAGGTGCATCCGATCTCCGCGATCCAGACCGAGTATTCGCTGCTCTATCGCAAGGAAGCAGAGGAAACATTGGCGGTGACGCGCCAGCTCGGAATCTCCTTCGTCGCCTATTCGCCGCTTGGCCGCAGCATGTTGACG
Organism: uncultured Hyphomicrobiales bacterium; assembly: GCA_964620215.1. GTDB lineage: Bacteria > Pseudomonadota > Alphaproteobacteria > Rhizobiales > Xanthobacteraceae > JAUSIF01. Next base: position 25,711 of record CAZUJE010000002.1, on the reverse strand, counting down.
GGTGCGATTTCGTCCGCCGACCAGGTGAAGGGCGACCGGCGCGAAGAGCACCCGCGTTTCCAGCCGGAAAACCTGAAAAAGAATCTGGAACTGGTGGCAAAACTCGAAGCGATTGCGGGCGAGAAGAAATGCACTGTCTCGCAGTTGGCGCTCGCCTGGCTGCTGGCGCAGGGCAACGACATCATCCCGATTCCCGGCACCAAGCGAATGGAACGCATGGAAGAGAATGTGGGCGCGCTTGCGGTGAAGCTCACGCCGCAGGACATAGCGCGCATCGAGGCGGCCATCCCGCGCGGCGCCGCGGCGGGCGAGCGTTATCCCGAAGGCGCCTTGAAGCGGGTTTACGTTTAAGTCTTCCCAGCCTTGCAAGCGCGCCAGATTTTTTCGGGAGTGGCCGGCATGTCGATTTTCGCGCCATGCCCGCCGGGAATCGCATCAGCAATCGCGTTCATGATGGCGGCGAGCGAAGCGGTGGTGCCGGCTTCGCCAACGCCTTTCACGCCGAGCGGATTGGTTTTCGCCGGCACCTCATGCACCTCGCCATGCACGTCCGGCACCTGATCAGCGCGCGGGATGCCGTAATCCATCAGCGTCGCGGATATGAGCTGGCCAGAATCGGGGTCGTGGGCGGTCTGTTCCATCAGCGCCTGACCAAGCCCCTGCGCGAAGCCGCCCTGCACCTGCGCCTCCACGAGCGTGTGGTCCAGCACGTTGCCGCAATCGTCCACCGCCGTGTAGGCGGCCACTGTCGTGCTGCCAGTCGCGGGATCGATTTCGACTTCGGCGATATGGCAACCGTTCGGGAACGTAAGCGGCGCGTCGATTACCGAATAAGTATCCAGATTTTCCCCGATCTCGCCGCGCTCGCGCATTTCGCGTGCTTTGTCCGCGAGATCGAATAGGGAAACATGCTGGTTGGCGCCGGAAACCTCGAACGCACCGGCGCGATAGGAAATTTTCTCCTCCGCCACTTCCAGAATTTTGGCGGCGAGCTTCTTGCCTTTGGCCAGCATCGCATCGGCGGTGTTTACGATGGCAAAGCCCGCGGCCTGCGTCGTGCGCGAGCCGACCGAGGCATAACCGGCAATTCCCTCGGCGCTGTCGCCCTGCTTCAGCTCAATCCGATCGGGCGAAATTCCGAGCCGCTCCGCCAGCATACGCGGAAACATGGTGGCATGGCCCTGCCCGGTCGATTGAGCGGCGGAAAAAATCAGCAGCTTTTCCCCGCCGGGAAATCCAAGACGCGCGCCTTCTTTCGGGATCGCGCCGGCATGTTCCAGAAAACAGGAAACACCCAAGCCGCGCAATTTTCCCGCAGCCGCCGACTTGTCGCGGCGCTTTTTGAATCCCCTGTAATCCGACAGCGCAAGCGCCTTCTCGAAAACCGCACCGAATTCGCCGCTGTCATAAGCAGTGCCCACCGCCGTCTTGTAGGGAATGGCGGAGGGCGGAATGAGATTCTTGCGGCGCAGTTCGATGGCGCCGATGCCGCTGACGCGCGCGGCTTCTTCAACCAGCCGCTCCATCACGTAATTCGCTTCGGGGCGGCCCGCTCCGCGATAGGGGCCGGTCGGCAGCGTGTTCGTGAACACGCATTTCACGCCCACGTCGATATGCGGGATCAGATACATGCAGGGAAAGCAGCGGATCAGATTGTTGGTGGACAGATGCGCGCCGACGGACGCCGCGAACGCGCCGAGATTCTGAAAATGCTTCACGCGCAGCGCCAGGAATTTTCCGGCATCATTCATCGCAAGCTCGGCTTCGGTGAAACTGTCGCGGGCGGCGTTGTCGCTCTGGAAGGCTTCGGAGCGGGACGACATCCAGTGAACCGTGCGGCCCGTCCTGCGCGCGGCGGCGAGCAGCGCCGGATATTCCGGATAACCGGAGGTTTTCAGGCCGAACGCGCCGCCTACGTCCTCGGTCACAACGCGCAGTTCTTCCGGTTTGATCTTCATCGCGGGCGCGATCTGGTCGCGCAACATGCCCGCGCCCTGCGAACAGCAGCGGAGATTATATTTTCCGGTGGCGGCATCGAAACTCGCCGTCGCGCCGCGCGGCTCCATCGTCATCACCGCCACGCGCTGGTTGCGCACGGCTACTTTCGCGACTTTCGCGGCGGAAGAAATAACGCGCTCCACCTCCGCGCTGTTTGTGTCGCTCTCCACCATGCCCGGCCAGTCGATGGCGAGATTGCCTTGAGCCTGTGGCCAAAGCTGCGGCGCGCCAGATTCCATCGCCGCCATCACATCGGTCACTGAATCGAGTGCTTCGTATTCAACCTCTATAAGCTCGGAGGCATCCTGCGCCGCGCGCAAAGTTTCGGCGATGACCAAAGCGACAGGGTGGCCCACATGCAGCACACGATCCTTCGCGAGCGGCGGACGCTCCGGCACGATCAATGGTTTTCCCCCACGGCCCATCAAGGGCGGAGTAAATGCCGTGTTGGTGACGCCGGCTGCTTCCATGTCGGCGGCTGTAAGCACCGCGACGACGCCGGGCACTTTCAGTGCTTCGGAAATCCGGATGGAAAGGATTTTCGCGTGGGCATGGGGCGAGCGCACGAACACCGCGTGAGCCTGTCCCGCCGCCGGACAGTCATCCACGAAACGGCCCTGCCCGCGCAGCAACGCCTCGTCCTCAACGCGCGGCTTCCACTCGGCAGCGGTGCGGGACTTGGCCATCTTCGCCGTCGTTCGGGATCAAGTGCAGGAGGTTGTTCGCTCAAAGCGAGCTTTGAAAGAACTGGTACAGCTGGGTGGGCTCGAACCACCGACCTCCTGTTCCACAGACAGGCGCTCTAACCAACTGAGCTACAGCTGCACAGGATCGGCGCGGGGCAAGCTAGGGGCAAACGCCCGGCCGTTCAAGCGCCGATCCGATATGCAAAGAGCCCGGGAAAGCCCGGGCTCTCTGGGTATCTAAATTACAGAGCAGAGATTACTGGACTTTGAAGGTCTTGGTTGCCGCGTTCTTCATCGGCTCGGAGACATCGGTGGCGACCTTCTGGGCCAGCGCCGAAAGCTCCTTGGTCTGCTCCGAAAGCGCCTCGAACTGCTTGCGCAGATGGGTCGAGGAAAGCTCGACGGCTTCGGAGAGCGACTTGGCGGCGAACATTTCGCGGGTGAAGTCGAAGCTCGAATTGACGTTGGCGCGCAGCGCCTCGAGCGTCTTCAAATTGAAATCCGCCGCGCCCTTGGAGACGTTCAGATAGGCGTCTTCCATCAGGTCCGTCGTTTCTTCGGCCGCATTTTTCATGCGGGCATAGGTGTCCTTGGCCTGCTCAACGCCCTTTTCGGCGAAGGCGCGGAAAGTTTCCGGCATGTCGAATTTGGGGTCGAGCGCGGGAATCGCGGCCTTGGCGGCCTTCTTGGCGGAATCGATGTTGCTCATGATTTCTGTCCGGTTGCGGCGGTTTCCGGAAAGCCCTGGCCGCACGCCGCGTTACGCGATCCGAGGCTCATGGTTGGCACATAACAGATTTTGTTGTGCATTGCAATATAACTCTCGCAATGCACAATCGTTCCTGTTGGCCCTCCAGCCCGGAACCTCGCCGGTCACATCCTGGGTTTGGCGGCATCCATTGCGGACTTCGCGGCCGCCTCGCCGATGGCCTTGGTCTGCTCGCCGAGTTTCTGCATCTGCGACTGCACGAATTCGGTTTGCAGCTGCATCACTTCAGCCGGATCCCTGGCGCGCATCACCTTGTCGATGAAGGCGAAAGTCGCGCTCACATTTTCCTGCGCGTAGCCCATCGCCGTACGGCCGATCTCAGTGACATTGGCGTGGGTGGAACTCGCGGAATTTCCCATCGAACCAAAGGCTTTCTGGGTGGCGTCGAGATAGCTGTGAAATGCCTTGCGCGCGGTCTCGATGCCTTGCTCGGCGACAGCTTTCGTCTGGTCCGCAAAGGCTTTCATTTCCGGCGTCATCTCAAAGGGTTGTTTCATGGCTGCTCACTCCCTGTCCTCGTTTACCTTGACGGCAAGCCTATCGCAGTGCCGCGATAAGGAAATGCCTTAAGCCGCGCAAAGCTCCCTATTTCGTCCACGCAATTAACCGTCAACGCCGAAGAAGCCGCCACATTTGCCTCTCAACATGGATTTCACGGCCTGCCCGAACTAGAAGGAGTCCCTAAATACGGGGAATTCAACGGGACGTTTCACACCAGTTCCATGCAGACTTTGACCTCGCTCGCCCAGTCGATCACCGACCCGCGCATCGCGAAACTTGTCGCGAGCGCGGCGCCGGCGCTCGTCGTCGATCACGACGGCACGTTGCGCTTCGCCAATTACGCGGCGCTCGTTCTGCTGGGCGTTGAGAACTGGAATGGAATTTCCGCGAAGGAAACCGAGCTGGCGCCGTTTCTGCAAATTGCACGCGAATTGCTGCCGGAATTGCCGCCCGACGGCTCACCGCTGACAGAACGGGTCAGCTTTCCAGCCGAAGGCGGCGAAAAGACAATCGCGTTTTCCTGCTCCCCCGTTGTGCTTTCCGATGGCGCGGAAGCGGTGCTGCTCATCGGACCGGAAGGCAGACATGCGCCCGACGCCACCGAAGCCGTCAAGGCGCTGTTCGAGGGCGAGCGTAGCCCGATCTTGCTGATGGATCTCGACGGCAAGCCTATTCATGCGAATCCTTCCGCCAGCGTTCTGTTCGCCGCCGCAACTACCCTGAGCGACGCCCTGCCCGGCGCGAACACGGCGATTGCGCGGGCGCGGGCCGATGGAGCGGCTGAATTTCCTTTTGGGGTGCTGAAAATTTTCATCCGCCGCGTTGAGGCAGCCGAACCGCTGCTGCTCACCATCATCGCAGAGCCTGCAAGATCGAAGCCCGCGGAAGAGCAGCCTGTTGTGAAGCAGATTGTCGCTGAACCCGAAGCTGAAATTCCCGCCGTGGAAGTTGAAACCTCACCGGCAAACGAAATTATCAAAGTCCAGCCAGCAACCGCCGAACAGCCCAGACCGTCGCTAAACCGAACGCCTTCCCGTTTCGTTTGGCAGACGGATACGGATGGGAAAATCGTCAGTGTTTCCCCGGAACTTGCCGCGGTCGTCGGCGAAGAGAATGCAGCCGTCACCGGCATGGACTGGAAGTCCATTGCGATCGAGAAGCAGGTTTCCGGCGCGGAAGCCGTGGGTGACGCCATCGCGCGGCGCGATACCTGGTCCGGCATTTCCGTGCTGTGGCCGGTGGATGAAAAATTCGCGCGGCCCGTTGATTTGGCGGCGCTGCCTGTGTTCGGCCGCGAGCGCAATTTCGAAGGCTATCGCGGCTTCGGCGTTTTCCGCGAGGCGGTCGAGCGCGCTGCCCCCGTAACCGAAACTCCCGCCGTAGCCGCATCGGATTCAGAAATCGCTTTTGTTGATACGCCCGCAATTTCCGAACGCCCGGAAAACGTAGTGCCGCTGCACAAGGCACCGGAGCCCGAACGCCAGCCGCTCACAGCGGGTGAGCGCAATGCATTCCGCGAAATTGCAAAGGTGATCGGTTCGCGCCTGAAGCAGGTGGACGAGCCGCCAGCCATTGAGCCAACCTTTGGCAAGCGCAACGCGGATATTCCTGCCCAGCCAGCCGTCGAGCCGAAAAAATCCGAGCCGGTTGCGATCGGCGATGTGCCGATCGTGGCGCGCGCCGCCAATGGCGAACGGGCGGTCCTCGACCGCCTCCCGCTCGGTGTGGTCGTGCATCGCGGTGAAAAAATTCTCTACGCCAACAGAACCCTGCTCGACTGGATCGGTCTCGCGAACGCCGATGAACTGGATCTGGCCGGCGGGCTCTCGCGCCTGTTCGCACCTGGCCTGGATTTTTCCAGTCAGGATGCGGGTGAGTCCGGCCGGCCGCTGCATATTTCCGGACGTGGCGGTGAGTTTCCGGTCGAGGCGCGGCTGCTTTCGGCGCCGTGGGAGGGTGAGACCGCGCTCGTCTATGTGTTGCGCCGGGCGGGTTCAGGCATCGACGAGCGCATGGAAGCAGGCGAGATGGCGCTGCGCGAAGCGGAAGCCACCGCGCGCGAATTGCGCTCGATCCTCGATACCGCGACCGATGGCGTGGCTCTCCTTGACCGCAGCGGCAACGTGCTTGGCCTGAACCGTTCCGCCGAAGCTCTTTTCGGTTTTGAATCTTCTGAGATCGAAAGCCGAAATTTCACCGCGCTGTTCGCGCCCGAAAGCCACCGCGCAGCGATGGACTATCTGGACGGGCTTGCGTCGAATGGCGTTGCCAGCGTTCTCAACGACGGCCGCGAAGTGATCGGCCGTGTGCGCGAAGGCGGATTGATCCCGCTGTTCATGACGCTCGGAAGAGTTGGAGAAAGTGCGGACAAATTCTGCGCCGTGTTCCGCGACATCACGCAATGGAAGCGCGCGGAAGAAGATTTGATTCACGCAAAGCGCCACGCGGAGAGTGCCAGTTCCGCGAAATCCGAGTTCCTCGCCAAGATCAGCCATGAAATTCGCACGCCGCTGAATGCGATCCTCGGCTTTTCCGAAGTGATGATGGAGGAGCGGTTCGGGCCGATCGGCAACGACCGCTACCGCGAATATCTGCGCGACATCCACCAGTCGGGCGAGCATCTGATTTCACTCATCAACGATCTGCTCGATCTCTCCAAGATCGAGGCCGGCAAGCTCGATCTGAATTTCGCGAGCGTCGATCTGAACGAGATCGCAAGCCAGTGCATGGCGATCATGCAGCCGCAGGCGAACCGCGAGCGCATCATCATCCGCACGGCACTTTCAACTGAGCTGCCCTCTGTCGTCGCCGACGCGCGCTCGATCCGGCAGATCGTGCTGAATCTTCTGTCAAACTCGATCAAGTTCACGCAGCCGGGCGGCCAGGTGATCGTCTCCACGATGCTGACCGAGAGCGGCGAAGTGCATCTGCGCGTGCGCGATACAGGCATCGGCATGTCCGACGCTGAAATCAAAATGGCGCTGGAGCCGTTCCGGCAGGTGAACACACGCGGCCGTGTCAGTTCAGGCGGCGGCACCGGCCTTGGCCTGCCGCTGACAAAAGCGCTGGTCGAGGCGAACCGCGCCAGCTTCGGGATCAAGAGCACGGTGAATGCGGGGACACTGATCGAAGTCGCATTCCCGTCGACAAGGGTGCTGGCGGAATGAGAAGCTGGATTGGCTGAGCCGATCCACTCCCTTTCCGGATTTTCCGAATGAGCATTTCGCGCCTAACGCTTCAGGCCGCCGCATGGTTCAAGGCGAACGTGAACGTCATTCAGGAAGCCACGCAGAAATTCCGCGGCGAGTTTTCGCAAAAGGAAATCATCGAAACATCCTACGACCTGCAGGCCGGTTCCTATATCCGCGACCTCGGCCTGCCGGGGGAATACGAATTGAAGGAAAAATGGGGCGCCCGCCTCGCCGGAATCCTGCTTGAGCACAAAATTCAAAACGCTTGCGAAGCCGGGATCGGCGAAGCAACTACGCTCGCCTTCGTGGAGAAAAATGCACGGGGAAAAATAGAATTTGCCGGCTTCGATATTTCGATGAGCCGCCTGCTCCATGCGCAGAAATTTCTCGCCGGCCACCAATCCACCGTGAACCTGTTCTGCGCGGACATGGCGAAAATGCCGTTTCCCGACAGCTCGGTTGAAGCGGTGCTCGCCAATCACAGCCTTGAACCGAATGGCAGCAACGAACTTCCGCTTCTGCGCGAACTGGAGCGCACCGCTTCCCGCTTTCTGGTTTTGATTGAACCGGATTACGAGCGGGCCTCCGCTGAACAGCGCGCGCGGATGGATCAGCATAATTATGTGCGCGGACTGCGCGATCAGCTCGCGAAATTGCCGGGCAGGATCATCCGCGACGAGCCCTGGCCTTACTGGCACAACGAATTGAACAAGGCGTCACTGCTGATTTTTGAAAAAAACAATCCGGTCGCGCGAAACGCCTTGCCTCCTTTCGTGACGCCGGTGAACAAGCTGCCGCTGAAGCCGCTGGAAGATTTCCTGTTCTGCGCCGAGGAAGGGCTGCTCTACCCGCGCGCGTTCGGCATTCCCGTCTTGAAGGAAGAGGCCGCGATCCTCTGCTTCCATGCAGGATCGGTTCGGGCGTGACGCCGAAACTACAGGCGCGCTGAAATCGGGATTTTTCATATTTCCAGATTGACGAAAATCGGAAAGCCTGCGATGAAAAAAGCGTGGGGTATCAATAGCTTATAGCTATTCTAAAGAGCGGCAGCGGGTTCATGATCGTCTGTTCGTGTAACGTCCTTTCAGACACGCAAGTACGCGAGACATGCTCCGCGGAAAGCGGTCCGCGCACGACCATTGAAGTTTACCGTTGCCTCGGTTGCAGCCCGCAATGCGGACGCTGCGCCCGCACCATCCGCGCGATCATGAATGAAGCCGTTGGCAGCGCCTGCAACACATGCCCGGCTGCCTGCCCCGCCACCAAACTGACCGCAGCGGAATAATTCTCCTGATCCTGACTGGAATTTGGAACCGGCGCCGGGGCGCTGGACTTCTTATTTGAATAATTCTAAATCAGCCTTAGATCACCATTGAAGCCAGCAATTCAAGAGAGAAAGCCATGAAGGGCGATCCCAAAGTCATTGATTATCTCAATCGCGGCCTGCGTTCGGAACTCACGGCCATCAACCAGTACTGGCTGCATTACCGGATGCTCGACAATTGGGGCTTCAAGGATCTGGCGAAGAAGTGGAAGAAGGAATCGATCGAGGAAATGCACCATGCGGACCGCTTCGTGGACCGTATCCTGTTCCTCGAAGGCTTCCCCAATATGCAGGTGCTGGACCCGCTCCGCATCGGCCAGAACGTGAAGGAAGTACTGGATTCCGACCTCGCTGCTGAATTCGACGCGCGCGCCCTCTATCAGGAAGCCGCAGCCTATTGCCGCTCGGTGAAGGATTTCCCGTCCGAGATTCTGTTTCAGGAATTGATGACGGATGAGGAAGGCCATATCGACTTCCTCGAGACCCAGCTCGATCTCGTAAAGAAAGTCGGCCTGGAACTCTACTCGCAGAAACATATCGGCGAGTTAAACGAAGACTGATCGCTTCGCTTTCCGCCTTTGAATTTGCGCCCGCCGGTTTCGCCGTGCGGGCGCTTTGCTTTGTGGTTTTGAATCAATCCAAACAAAAGCAGTTTGGATTAAATCTAACTTATTGATTTCACGGCTGATTTCATTGACGCGCGGGGTTCCCTCTCCGTAAGTCTGAGTGAAGAGGCTACGGGCTTTTTATCCGCCGTTAGCCCGATACCCGCTTGGAGGAAAAACAATGAATTTCACGATCCGATCCCGCGCGATTGCATTGGCCGCGCTGCTGGCTGCTTCGGCCGTACCGGCTGTGAGCGCGCAGGAAGTGAATCTCTACACGACGCGCGAGCCTGGATTGATCCAGCCGATGCTCGACGCCTTCACCAAGGACACCAAAATCAAGGTCAACGCGATCTTCATCAAGGATGGCCTTGCCCAGCGCGTTCAGGCGGAAGGAGCGAATTCTCCCGCCGACGTGCTGATGACCGTCGATCTCGGCAACCTGATCGATGCGGTTGACCAGGGCATCACGCAGCCCGTCACTTCGGAGGCGCTTGCTTCGGCGGTACCGGCGCATCTGCGTGATCCTCAAGGACAATGGTACGCGCTCTCGCTGCGTGGCCGGCTTGTTTACGCTTCGAAAGAGCGCGTGAAAGATACGGCGATCACCTATGAGGGACTCGCCGACCCGAAGTGGAAGGGCAAGATCTGCATCCGCTCCGGCCAGCATCCCTACAACACCGCGCTGACCGCGGCCTTCCTCGTCCGCAACGGCGAAGCAAAAACCGAAGAATGGCTGAAGGGCATCAAGGCAAACCTCGCCCGCAAGCCTGCCGGCGGCGACCGCGAAGTCGCCCGCGACATTCTCGGCGGCATCTGCGACATCGGCATCGGCAATTCTTATTATGTCGGCCTGATGCGCGGAGCGAAAGCAAGCGAAGATCACAAGAAGTGGGGCGAGGCGATCAACGTGATCCTGCCTACCTTTCAGGGCGGCGGCACGCATGTGAACATTTCGGGCGCCGCGGTGGCGAAGAACTCACCGAACAAGGCGAATGCCATCAAGCTCCTGGAATATCTCGTCTCCAACGACGCCCAGTCGCTCTACGCGCAGGTGAACTACGAATATCCGGTGCGCTCGGGCGCGAAGAACGATCCGATCATCGAGGCGCTTGGCACTTTGAAGTCGGACACCACCGACATCCGCGCCATCGCCAAGGCTCGCAAGCAGGCGAGCGAGTTGATCGATAAGGTTGGCTTCGACCAGTAATCGAAACTTGCGGCGGGTTCTAGGGTAGTTCCTGGGCCCGCCGCGTTTCCTTCATGCACGCCATACGCACCCATCTACGTGCGGCACGAACCAGCGACGGTTACGGCTGGACTATCTCCGCGCTGCTGATCGCGGCAATGGTGCTGGCGCCGGTGGCGGCGCTTATCCTCATCGCACTCGAAGGCTCCGGCGATCTGTGGCCGCATCTTGCGGCCTATGTCCTGCCGTTCGCCTTGCAGCAAACCGCGGCGCTCCTGCTCGGCGTCGGTTTTCTTACATTCGTGATCGGCACGGGAACTGCCTGGCTTGTCACTGCCTGCCGCTTTCCCGGGCGCGGCTTTTTCGACTGGGCGCTTCTGCTCCCGCTCGCGGTGCCTACCTACATCGTCGCATTTGCCTATCTTGATGTGCTGCATCCACTCGGGCCGATTCAAACCGCGATCCGCGCGATGCTGGGAATTAGCGACCCGCGCGGATTTTCGCTGCCGGACGTGCGCTCATTGACAGGCTGCATCCTGCTCCTGTCCTTCGTGCTTTACCCCTATGTCTATCTACCGGCGCGCGCGCTGTTTCTGATGCAGTCGGCGTCGGTGCTGGAAGTGGCGCGAACCCTGGGCGCGGGCGGCGCGCGGACTTTCTTTCGCGTGGCGCTTCCCCTCGCCCGCCCTGCGATCGTGATCGGCGCAACGCTGGCCATGCTGGAAGCGCTCAATGACATTGGCGCTTCCGAGTTTCTCGGCGTTCGCACATTGACCGTTTCGATCTACGCGACCTGGCTGAACCGTTCGAGCCTGCCGGGCGCGGCGCAGATCGCGCTGTTCATGCTGGCGACGGTTGTGCTGCTGGTGCTGACGGAGCGCTGGGCGCGGCGGCATCAGCGTTTTTCCACCGGTACCCGGAAAATGCATCCGCCATCCCCGCTTCAATTAAACGGGCTTTACGCATTCGGCGCCTTCGCGGCCTGCCTGTTTCCGCTGCTCGCGGGATTTGTCATCCCCGCCGCGCACCTCGCGCATGAAGCGTGGGCTCGCGTCGCGCAATTTGGCCTCTCGCCGAATCTACTGATTGAAACGCGGAACAGCGTGATGTTCGCCGCCGCCGCGACCGCCGTCGCCATCGCGCTTGGGACTGTTCTCGCTTACGCGGTCAGGCTGGATCGCACTGGCACCGCCATCACCGCAACGCGCATTGCAAGTCTTGGCTACGCGATCCCCGGCACGGTGCTGGCGGTCGGCCTGCTGACGCCGCTCGCGACATTCGACAATTTCATCGATGGAATTTCGAAGGATTGGTTTGGTATTGGCACGGGCCTGCTTATTTCCGGTTCTGGTGCCGCGCTCGTGCTTGCCTATGTGATCCGCTTTCTCACGATTTCAGCGGGTGGAATCGAAGCGGGCTTCGCGAAGATTTCCCTCAATCTCGACGCCGCTTCCCGTAATCTTGGCGAAACGACATTCGGCACGGTACGGCGCGTGCATCTGCCGTTACTCGGACCTGCGCTGGGCGCGGCTGCAATTCTGGTTTTCGTGGATTGCATGAAGGAACTGCCGGCGACGCTTTTATTGCGTCCATTCGGTTTTGAAACGCTTTCCACGCATATCTATGCCGAAGCCTCGCGCGGCACCTACGAGGACGGCGCCGTGGCTGCTTTGCTGATCGTGCTCGCAGGTCTTGGTCCTGTCTTGCTGCTCGCGCGCATGAGCAGGCCGTTGCTCGTCCTCAGCGGACGCACCGGCGGCAGCGTGGCCTAAGAAGCGAGCGAAGGAATGTTCTTGTAAAGATCGAGCGATTCCGGATTGGCGAGCGCCTCGGTATTTTTCACGGCGCGGCCATGCACGATCTCACGCACGGCGATTTCGGTGATCTTGCCCGAGCGCGTGCGCGGAATATCGGCGACCGCCACGATCTTCGCGGGCACATGGCGCGGAGATGCGCCTTCCCGAATTTGCTTCTTGATTTTGTCTGCCAGCGCTGCATCGAGCGAAACACCTTCGCGCAAGCGCACGAACAGCACGATCCGCACATCGCCGTCCCATTCCTGTCCAATTGCGATCGACTCCACCACATCGGGAATCTGTTCGACCTGCGCGTAAATCTCGGCGGTGCCGATGCGGACCCCTTGCGGGTTCAGCGTCGCGTCCGAACGGCCATGGATGATGATGCCGCCATGCCCGGTCCATTCGGCGAAATCACCGTGGTGCCAGATACCTGGGAAGCGTTCGAAATAAGCGGCGCTGTATTTCTTGCCGTCCGGATCGGACCAGAACATCACGGGCATCGACGGGAACGGTTTCGTGCAGACCAACTCGCCACGGCCGCTCGCCATCCGTTTGCCATCCTCCGACCAGACATCCACCGCCATGCCGAGGCCGGGCGCCTGGATCTCTCCCTTCCAGACCGGCGAAGTGGGATCGCCGAGCACAAAGCTCGAAACGATATCGGTTCCTCCGGAAATCGAGGCGAGATGCAAATCGGATTTAATCGAGCGATAGACGTATTCAAAACTTTCCGGAACCAGCGGCGAGCCAGTCGAAATCATCATCCGCATCAAAGGCAATTTATGAGTCCGTATCGGCTCGACACCGGCTTTCTTTGCCGCGTCGATATATTTCGCCGATGTGCCGAAGATGTTGAATCTTTCATCCTGCGCGTAATTGAACAGGACGTCCGGCACAGGGTGAAACGGAGAACCGTCGAACAGGCAGAGCGTGGCGCCGCAGCTCAAGCCGGATACCAGCCAGTTCCACATCATCCAGCCAAGCGTCGTGAAGTAGAACAGCCGTTCGCCGGGCATCAGCCCACAATGCAGCCGGTGCTCTTTCAGATGTTGCAGCAGCGTTCCGCCTGCACCATGCACGATACATTTCGGCACGCCGGTCGTGCCTGACGAAAACAGAATATAGACGGGATGATCGAACGGAAGCCGCTCGAAGGTTACGGGCTTCGGTGAAAACTGTTCGAGAAAGCCATCAAGCGTGATTCCGCGCGGCAGTTTTTTCGCCACCGCATCGGCCTCACCGAGATAAGGGACGATGACGATCTTTTGCGCGGATGGAAGCTTCGAAGCGATTGCTTCCAGCTTTTTGGCAATCGAGATGCGCTTGCCCGCGTACCAGTAGCCGTCGGCCGAGACAAAAACCTTCGGCTCGATCTGACCGAAACGGTCGAGTACGCCACGCTCGCCGAAATCCGGGGAGCAGGAGGAAAAAATCGCGCCGATGGAAGTGACCGCTAGCATCAGCGCGACCGCTTCCGGCAAATTCGGCAGCATGGCCGCAACGCGGTCCCCCTTCGCAACGCCCGCCGCGGCCAGCGCCTGCTGCATACGTGAAACCAATTCACTCAGCGCGCGATGGCCCATCCGGCGCGAGACTTTGTCCTCGCCGCGAAACAGGATCGCGTCGCCCTCGCCGCCGCGCAGCAGATTTTCCGCGAAATTTATTTTCGCATCGGGAAAGAATTTCGCGCCCGGCATACGGTCGGGGTGTTCCAGCAGGCGGCCGCCCTTCTCGCCGATGACCCCGCAATAATCCCAGATCAAGTTCCAGAATTCGGGCCTGTGCGACACAGACCAGCCGTGCAGCTCACGGTAGCCGGCAAGCTTCAGCCCGAAACGGCGGTTCGCTTCCTCGTGGAAGCGGCTCATTTCACTGGCGGCTACCTGTGCGGGATTAGGTGTCCAAAGCAGTTGCCCGGTCTTGTCCGGCATGGGATATTTCACGTACCGATTGAATGATGAATCCGAAGGTCTTTCCGATCCCGGATTCATACCGATTCCGGCCTGCCGTGTCAGGTCATGAAAGGGACATACGCCGGAAGAATGGTCCCCCGCTCAGGCGGCCGGACAGGCACAGTTTTCGCCGCAAAGTTCACAAAACCGAACCGGTCCTGCACCACGATGTTTGATGTAAGCGTATGGTCCCGTCACAAACGCATCGGCCTTGCCGCGATGGCAATGCTTTTTGTGCTGGCCGGCGCATTGTTCGTGGTGCCGCATTTTGTATCGGAACAGGCGGTGCGCGGCGCCGTCAGCCGTTCCCTGATCGCGGCGACCGGAATCGTGCCGCGCATCGAGGGGAACGCGCAGCTTTCGGTTTTTCCCCGGCCCGCCATACGCCTTGAAAGCGTCGTGCTCGATCATGGGTCCGCCCCGGGCTTCAGCGCGGGCTCCGTGGTGGCGACCGTGAGGTTGCTGCCATTGCTCGCAGGCGACGTGCAGATTTCGTCACTTAATTTCGAGCGCCCGCGGTTTTCCATCGAATCGCGCGAGACGGGTTTTGCCATTCTCGGATTGCCGCTGCGCGCGCCCAGCGCCGGCCGCCGTGACGACATTTCTCCGCCCGAGCTTCGCATCGTGGACGGCTATGTCGAATTGCGCGGCGTCAATCCGGACCGGACGGAAATTTTCACGAATGTCGATGCTTCGATCGCCTGGATTGGCTCGGGCATGACGGCGGCGGGTACTTTCAACTGGCAGTCGGTGCCAACCGAGCTGACGCTTTCCATCGGCGACATCGTTCAATTGAACAAGGGTGCGAACAGCGGTTTTCGCCTGCGCTTCGAATCCGAACTCCTGAAAGGGGCGTTTGAAGGCAATCTCCGGGTCAACAACGGCGTATTCGCCGAAGGCTCGTTTGCCGCCGACTCTCCATCCTTGCGCAAAGTTCTTGCGCTGATTCCGGTGACGCCGCTTACCAGCGGAGGCTTCGGTCCACTGAAACTGAAAGCGCAGGCCGCCCTCACGCCCAGCGCATTCACGTTGACCGGTCTTTCGCTCGATCTCGACGGCAACCGCTCGGAAGGCGGGCTTACGGTCAAGCGCGAAGCCGGCCGTACCTCGCTGCAAGCGACGCTCGCAAGCGACAGCGCCGATTACACGCCCTACACACGCAACATCGCGGTCAATTCCGACGACGGCCGCAACTGGAGCCGGAATCCCATCGAACTGGGCCAGCTCAATGCCTTCGATCTCGACCTGCGTTTGTCGTCGAAGAAAATCGTGCTTGGAAAAATTTCCGCGTCGCCGGTGGCCGCCTCCGTCACATTGAAAAGCGGACAACTGGCCGTATCCGTCGGCGAAGCAGGAATTTACGGCGGCAAGCTGCGCGGACGCGCGGCGATCGGACCTGGTCCCGGAGGCGAGCCGCTTTTGAAAATCGAGACGAATATTGTGGACTTCGATCTGGAACGCGGCATCGGAGAAATTACCGGTCTTCGCCGCATCGAAGGCAAGGGCGCGCTGGATCTGGCGCTTGAAGGCAGCGGCCCGCACGTGGACGCGATGGTCCGGAATCTTTCCGGCCGCGTGAATTTGACCGCCTCGCAGGGCGTTCTGAACGGCATCAATGTGGAGCAGGTGCTGCGCAGGCTGGAGCGGAAACCCTTGTCGGGTACGCCCGATCTCGCCGGCGGGCGCACCACATTCGACAAGCTGACCGCGAAACTCGCGATCGAGAACGGAAGAGCCAAGGTGGAAGAGGCCAATGTCGAGAACCAGTTGATCCGTGTGCGTGTCTCGGGCGAGACTTCCATCGTCCATCGCGATCTGGAACTCCGCGGCACCGCTAGTCTGGTTCGCCCCGCTGCCGCCGCTTCGTCTCCGGCCTTTGACATGCCGTTCGTGGTGCAAGGATCGTGGGAACGGCCCTATCTTCTGCCAGACGCGGCTTCGTTGATTCAGCGCTCGGGTGCCGCGGCTCCATTGCTCGAAGCAGTGAGGAAGCAGCAGGCTGAACGCGAGCGGCAGTCGGCCCCGCTGGTTGAACCCGTGTGGGTGGCCCCGAATTACGGCTCTGAAAAAGCGGCCAAAGTTCCCGCCTCTGAAACCCGGTCCAATCCCTGATCTGCTTCTGTAATCAAGTTCACGTCAGCTACTTGCGGAAGCGAAAACAGGATTGCATTGTGGCTCCAACAGATTCCCGCCAACGTGATCCAGCCGCCTGATTTTTCCATGCATTTTTTCCTGCGAAGCCGTATCGCTGCCACCGGCTTTGTTTTCGCTGTGATTGTTTGCGCCGTATTGACGCAAAACAACGACGCCGCTGGCCAGATTTTCGGATCACGTTCGAAACTGACTTTGACGGTCACACCGCAAGGCAGCGCGGCGAAAGACAAACCCATCCCCGTCGGCGGAAACATCAGCCTCGCGGTGACGGTTCGCAATGAAACGAAGGATGCCGTTGGCCCGCTGATTTTATCCGTGAAGGCCGAGGGATTTAAAGCCGAGAACCAGCCGAACTGGAAAGCTGAAAGCGGCAATATCTCCGGCGAAATTGTAAAGCTGGAGCCGGGAGCCAGCGTCGAACGGCTGCTGCGCTTGCGTGTCGAGAAAGCCCCGTTCCCCGCGAGCAAAGCGGCAATCGTTCTTGAGGCGCGCGCGGGAGAAAACATTATTGGCTCGGGTTCCGCCAGCATCCTGGTTGCCGATTGCGCCGGAGCATTCCGCGAGAAACTTGGTGTGTTGCGGCCCGCAATTTTGCAGAACGTTCGCGACACCGCGGACGCCATGCGGAAGCCCGATGCCACGCTGCCTGGTGGGCGCACGTTTCCGCTAACGAATGCGCGCAAGGGAGAGATATTGACAGCGGAGAGACTCGCGCTGCCGCTTTCGGCTCGCGGCGCCGCCGACATGCAGATGACGACCGAATGGATGCGCTTTCTGATCCAGCGCTGGGTCTCGGAACTGAACAGCTATTCCACCCAGCCCGCGCATCCGGGACTTTGCGCGAACAACTATTATCAGATCGCCGGTTACCGCGAGGGTTTGCAGCCAATCACCAAGCGGCTCGACGGCTTTAAAGAAGCATCCACCTTTGCTATGACCGCCGCGCGGTTGAGTTCAAAGGACGTGGTGTCCGCCGATGTGCGCGCGCTTGTTTTGCAGCTGGCAAAGTCCGCGGAGATCGAAGGCATCGACGATAGCGCCAATGTATTCACGCTGCTCTCTACCGTGCGCAACGCCATCGCGCGTGGAAAAAAACTGGAAGCCGAACAGATGGAGACGCTTTCACTCGCCGAGACGGCCGCCTGGCTACAGGAAACCAACAAGCGGGGACAGGCGTTGACCGATGCGATTGAAAAAGTTCTCGGCACGATTGCAGCCGCGCATAAGGAAAGCTGCGTCTGCGCGTTTTAGAGCCTGACTAAGGCACCGGATCGCTGCTGAGCCGCGCGTACAGCAAGTGATCCTGCCACTCGCCGGCGATGCAGAGATATTGCCGCGCATAACCTTCGCGCCTGAAGTTCAGTTTTTCCAGCAAACGAACCGAGGCTGCGTTGTGCGGCAGGCACGCGGCTTCAATCCGTTTTATGCGCAGCGTCCCATGCGCGAACGGGAGCAAAGCAGCCAGCGCAGCCGACATATAACCCTTGCGGGCATGGGGCGCGCCGATCCAGTAGCCCAGGCTCACCGCCTGCGCGACCCCGCGCCTCATATTGTTGAGCGTGATGCCGCCCACCAGCGCGCGGTCGGAAGCGCGAAAAACAAAAAACGGATAGCCAAGGTCGCTGCGCATCTCGGTCGAATAACGGCGCATCCTGCGGCGGAATGAGCCGCGCGTGAGATCGTCGGCTGGCCAGACCGGCTCCCATGGCTCAAGAAAGGTCCGGCTTTCGCCACGCAGCCGCGCCCAATCCGACCAGTCGCTCATTTGCGGGATCCGGACAAGCACGCCCTTGCCCTCGATCACCGGCAGCGGATCGGACCAGAGAACCGAGGTGAGAAATGACATGCTTCAGCCGGAAATTTCGGCGGGGCTTCAGGCGGCCCGGCGCTCCAGACTTTCCGCGATACGCGCGGCCGATTCAAGGCCCGTGCCCGGGCCGAGGCCCGCGAAGGTGGGTTTGCCCGAGGCAAGCAGCCGCTGTCCCGCCGCGCGCACCTGTTCGATGCTGACGGCGTCGATTTTTGCCGCCAGTTCCTCAAGCGGAATAAGACGGCCATAAGCGAGCATCTGGCGCGCGAGCTGGTCTGCGCGTCCGCTCGAGCTTTCCAGAACGCCAAGCAGACCGACCTTCATCATGGCTTTGGCGCGGGCGACTTCAGCTTCGCTCGCGGTCTCGGCGGTGTCGGCGAGCTGATCGACAACGACCGACACCAGTTCCTTTGCATCCTCCGGGTCGGTGCCGGCATAAATGCCGAAAATACCGGTGTCGAAGAAAGGCTGCTGATAGGCATAGATCGAATAACAAAGGCCGCGCTTCTCACGGACCTCCTGAAAGAGCCGCGAAGACGAACCGCCACCGAGAACATTCGTGAAAATCTGCGTCGCGAAATAATCGGGATGCAAATACGAACATCCCTGCAAGCCGAGCGTGACCAGCGCCTGTTCCATGTCCCGTGAACCAAGGCTCTGTCCGCCGGAATAACGCGCGACGGTGGCGGCTGCGGGCTTCACGGCAGGCAGCTTCGCAAGCCGCTGCGCGATCTCCAGAACGACGGACTCATGCGTCACGTCGCCGGCGGCGGCAACCACCATGCGCGGCAGGCGATAATGCTTGCCGAGATAATCGCGCAAGCTTTGCGGCGAGAAGGATCGCACCGACTGCGGAGTACCCAGGATGGGACGGCCGAGCGGCTGATCCGGAAATGCACACCCCAGAAACAGATCGAACACTACATCGTCGGGGGAATCGTTGGACGCCCCGATCTCTTGCAGAATTACGCCCTGCTCGCGCTGAAGCTCCTGCGCGTCGAAAGCCGGTTCCGTCAGAATGTCCGAAAGAATATCGAGCGCCAATGGCACGTCGGTGCCGAGTACGCGCGCGTAATAGCCGGTGGTCTCGTAGCCGGTGGAGGCATTCAGGTCGCCGCCGACCGCCTCGATCTGTTGCGCAATATCCACGGCGCTGCGGCGACGCGTGCCCTTGAAGGCCATGTGCTCGAGAAGGTGCGAAATGCCGTGCTCGTTCTTTTCCTCGTAACGCGAGCCGGAACCGATCCAGATACCGAGCGACGCGGTCTTCAGATGCTCCATGCGGTCGGTGACGATGGTGAGCCCGTTCGGCAGCGTCTCGATTTTCGTGTTCATACGGCGGCTCCCGCTGCGGCGGCACGGCTTTTTTCCAAGATAAAATGCGCGACCGCTTCGGCGGATGCGGGAAGTTTCGTTATGCGTTCGGGCTTTTGCATCAGATCCGAATGGCGCGCTGGCAAGGCGGGATGCTGGCCGGTGGCGGCCTCGACGGCTTCCGGGAATTTAGCCGGGTGGGCGGTGCTGAGAATTACCATCGGCGATGTCTCAGAATTTTTCCGCCTGTGCGCGGCCACGCAGCCAACGGCGGTGTGCGGATCGACCAGGTATTTATATTCGGCATAGATATTCCTGATCGCTTTAGTTGTCTGTTCTTCGCTTGCGCGATCCGCTTCGAACGCCGCGCGGATTGTTTTCAGCGTATTTTCGGGCAGCGAGAATTTCTTCTCGTTCGAAAGTTCGCTCATCATCCGGCGTAAAGCAGTCGAGTCACGGCCGCTGGCTTCAAAGAGCAACCGCTCAAAATTCGATGAAACCTGTATGTCCATGGCGGGCGAGGCTGTGGCGACTACTTCATGTGGCTCGTATTTTCCCGTCGCCAGCGTGCGCACGAGAATATCATTCACATTGGTGGCGATCACCAATTTTTTGACGGGCAAACCCATCTGCTTTGCGGCGAAGCCCGCGAAGATGTCGCCAAAATTTCCGGTCGGCACAGTGAAGGAAATTTTCTGCTCCGGAGCTTCGAGCGCCACCGCTGCGGTAAAATAATAAACGGTCTGCGCGACGATACGCGCACAGTTGATGGAATTGATGCCGGAAAGTTTCACCCTGTCGCGAAACTTGTGATCGTTGAACAGCGATTTAACGATCGCTTGGCAATCGTCGAAGGTGCCGTCGATCGCGACGGTGAATACATTTTTTTCGCTGGCCGTGGTCATCATCCGGCGCTGCACGTCGGACACCCGGCCGTCCGGAAACAGAATAATGATGTCGGTGCGGTCGCGTCCGCGAAAGGCTTCGACCGCTGCACCGCCGGTGTCGCCGGAGGTGGCGCCGACAATGGTCGCGCGCTGGCCGCGTTCAGCAAGGACATGGTCCATCAGCCGCGCGATCAACTGCATCGCCACGTCCTTGAAAGCGAGCGTCGGACCGTGAAACAGCTCGAGCAGCCATTCGTTACCGGAGAGTTTCACGAGCGGCGCAACTTCGGGAGCGTCGAAACCCGCATAGGCCTCGGCGATCATATGCTTGAGATCGGCGTCCTTGATCGACCCGGCGACAAAGGGCTGGATCACTTCAAAGGCGACATCCGCGTAGGATTTTCCCTTGAATGCCGCAATCCGGGCTGCGGAGAGTTTCGGCCATGACTCCGGCAGATACAGTCCGCCGTCATGCGCGAGACCCGCAAGCAACGCATCGGCAAAAGAAATCGGCGGAGCCTCGCCGCGGGTGGAAATGTAAAGCATCAGCGGAAACTAGGGACCGGGCCTTGCCAAAGCAAGCCGATCAATTGCTTTCCATCAGCCGCTGCCATGCGAAAGCGAGAAATACGCCCGCCAGCGCCGCCGCCAGCCCGAACCAGGTGATCGCATAGCCAAGATGGTTGTTCGGGAAATCCACCCACGTCTCGCCCGCCTGCGGCATACGGGTGGGATTGGCTGATCCGTCGGAGTCGATCAGGAACGGGGCGACGCGCTTCAGTTTTAGTATCTTCGCGATCTCGGCCGGGTCTTTCCGGTACCAGTTGTTGTGGGACGGCACATTGTCGGGCGTGAACCAGTTTCGCTGCTCGGGCATCCTGAGCGGACCAACAATCGTCACCTGTCCCTGAATCAATCCATATTTCCGTGTGTCCGGATCGCGGAAAGCCAGCGGGACAAAACCCCGATTGACGATGATGGTGGCGCCACTCGGCAGCACGAGTGGTGTCAGAATCCAATAGCCCTGCCCCGAGAGACGGCCCTTTGCCTTCGAGAGCGTCGTGTAAACCGCCACCTCATATTCGTGCTTGTAGGTACCGACGGCACGCACGCGGCGATATTCGTCGGACTTTGCATTCACTTTCGGCCATTCAATTTCAAAGGGCGCCGGCACCGAGGGCACGGTCATCCGCGCCTGCACGCGCGCGATCAGATCGTTCTTCCATGCCAGCCGGTCCAGCTGCCAGAAGCCGAGCTTCAAGAGGATGGCGATGCCCACGGCCGAGAAGAGTGCCGGCAGGATCAGGCCGCGCATGGGATGCGGGCGCCGGACCTTCAGTCTTTTTGGAATCGGCTTTCCTCCGCCTTGTTACTGTATTGCAATCCGATCAGGATTCCCTTGAAGGGACGCAGCAACCCAAGGGTAATCGCAAGCATCAGTGGAATCCATAAGGCGGCATGGACCCAATACGGCGGCCGCCAGAAGATTTCCGTGACCAGCGCAAGTCCGACCACGACAAAACCGGCGATCAGGATAACAAACACCGCCGGTCCGTCGCCTGCGTCCGCGAATCCAAAATCGAGGCCGCAGTTTTCGCATTTTTCCGCCGGCGTCAGATAACCCGAAAGCAAACGCCCTTCGCCGCAGCGCGGGCAGCGGCAGCGAAATCCTCGGGCGATGGCGGAAAAAGGAGACGGGCTGGCGTCAGCCATGCCCGTCTCCGGAAATTTTATCAGTGCGGTACCGGTGTTCCGGCGCCCCACACATAGATGAAGGCAAAGAGGAACAGCCACACGACGTCAACGAAGTGCCAGTACCAGGCGGCCGCCTCGAAGCCGAAATGCTGTTCGGGCGTGAAGTGACCGAGATAGACACGATAGAGACAGACAGCGAGGAAGATGGTTCCGATCAGCACATGCGCGCCGTGGAAGCCGGTCGCCATGAAGAACGTTGCGCCGTAGATGTGGCCCGAATAGGTGAAGGCCGCGTGCATGTATTCGTAAGCCTGCACGCAGGTAAACAGCGCGCCCAAAATCACGGTGAGCCACAATCCCTGCTTCACCGATTTGCGGTCGCCCTCAAGCAGCGCATGGTGCGCCCAGGTAACGGTCGTGCCCGAAGTAAGCAGGATCAGCGTGTTCAGAAGCGGCAAGTGCCACGGATCGAAGGTGGACTTGAAGCGCGCGTCCTCTGTCGCCACCGGCGGCCAGTGACCGCCCGTCAACTCGGCGCGCATATATTGATGAATGTCGGCCGGGTTCAGCGCGACTTCGAAATAGGCCCAGAACCAGGCGACGAAAAACATCACTTCGGAAGCGATAAACAGAATCATTCCGTAACGGAGATGAAGCTGCACGACCTTGGTGTGGTAGCCGGTGTTGGCTTCGATCACGACATCGCGCCACCAGGCGATCATCACATAAGCAATGATGATGATGCCTGCGATGGCGATCAGGGGAGTGCCGCCGCGCATCCAATAGACGCCGCCGGCGGTGAGCAGGAGCGAGGCGAACGCACCGATGATCGGCCACGGGCTCGGATCGACCAGGTGGTAATCGTGGTGCTTGGTGTGGGCGTCAGCCATTCTCGTTCCCCTTGAAACCCTTAGTTCAACCTAACAGCACGGCCCAAACGGACCTGCAAGTGTAGACGGCATTTCATTCCCCGCGTCACATCGGCGCTCGCTGCGCGCCCATTGAAGCAAGCGGTTCGACCGCCTTTTTCACGGGGAAAAACGTATAGGACAGGGTGATGGTGGTCAGGCCTTTCAAATCGGGATCGTTCTCGATCTCCGGATCAATGAAAAAGGCCACCGGCATATCCATCTTCTCGCCTGCCGCAAGTTTCTGCTCGGTGAAACAGAAGCACTGCATCTTGTTGAAGTAGTAGCCGGCGGTCGGCGGAGAGACATTATAGGTGGCGGTGCCAATCGTCGGCTGCTTCGAATTGCTGGCGGCGGCGTAATGAACGAGTTTCGTCTCGCCGACCACAATCTCGACCTCGCGCGTTTCCGGTGCGAAATTCCACGACAGGCCCGGCGCAACATTGGCATCAAAGTTGATCTTGATGCGGCGCTCGCCGACTTTTGCGGGTGCCGTTGTCGCGATACGCGGCGTCCCGCCGAAGCCCGTGACGCGGCAAAGCAGATCGTAAAGCGGCACGGCGGCGTAAGCGGCGCCTACCATTGCGGCCACAAAGACGAAACAGGCCACCGCCACGCGGCGGTGTTTTGCCTTGAGATTTGGGTTCTGGCTGCGCGCGCTCATGTCCGCGTCACCTCACATCGGCCGGTTCATCATGACTTGCGGGCCGAGCTTCACGAGCGTGACCGCATAGAAAAGAATTGCGAAGCCCGCGAGCACAAGGGCGATTGCGATGGAACGGTTGCGCTGGCGGCGCTTCTGCTCCGCGCTGAGAATGATTCCGTCCTGTTTGCGCGTGATTTTTTTTGCCATCAGCGCACCATCGGTTCGACAAGCAGGAGCGCGAACAGCAGAAACAGATACAGCACCGAAAATCCGAACAGGTGTTTTGACGCGCGGCTCATTTGCTGCTTCGAGCCACCGCGATAAACGGAGATCGCGAGCGCCAGAAAGATCGCGCCCAGCACGATGGCTGAAGCGCCATACAGTTTTCCCGCAAAACCTAGCAGCGCAGGCGCAACACCGAGCGGCACAAGAATCAGCGAATAGATCAGAATCTGCTTCCGTGTTTCCGCATCGCCGTAAACATTTGGAAGCATCGGCACGCCCGCACGCGCGTAATCGCTCTTGCGCTCAAGCGCGAGCGCCCAGAAATGCGGCGGCGTCCAGAAGAAAATAATCAGAAAGAGAACAATGCTCTCGAGACCGACCGTGCCGGTGGCCGCGGCCCAGCCGATCACCGGCGGGAAGGCACCGGCGGCCCCGCCGATCACGATGTTCTGCGGCGTCCAGCGTTTCAGCCACATCGTGTAGATGACGGCGTAGAAGAAAATCGTGAAAGTAAGCAGCGCCGCCGCAACGATCCCGACGAAAAGCCCGAGCATCAGCACGGACGCAACCGACAGCAGCAGGCCGATGGCCAGTGCTTCGCTTGGCGCGACACGGCCGGCAGGCAGCGGACGGTTCGCGGTGCGCGCCATCTTCGCGTCGATGTCGGCGTCCCACCACATATTCAGCGCGCCGGAAGCGCCAGCGCCAATGGCGATGCAAAGAAGCGCCGTAAAGCCGAGCACCGGATGCAATTCGGCAGGCGCGCGCACGATGCCAACGAGAGCAGTGAACACCACGAGCGACATCACGCGCGGCTTCAGAAGCGCGAAGTAATCGCCCACATCGGCGTAGCCGAAATCCACGCGGCTGGCGTGACCGTTGCGCTCTTCCAGAAGTGTGTCACTCGCGAGCGACATGACCCGGAACTACTCCAATGAGGGGAACCATTGGTCCCTCTCCAAACGGCAACCGGCGGGACTGGCCCGCCGGTCTCAAAACCGGCGTCGCCGGTCTGTTACTTGACCTTCGGCAGCACCTCGAACGTATGGAACGGCGGCGGCGAAGAAACCGTCCATTCCAGCGTCGTTGCACCCACGCCCCAAGGATTGTCAGCGGCTTTTTGCTTGCGCATGAAAGCGTGGATGATCGTGATGAAGAAAACCAGCAGACCGAGCGCTGAGAGATAGGCGCCCAGCGACGAGATCAGATTCCAGCCGGCGAAAGCATCCGGATAGTCAACATAACGGCGCGGCATACCGGCGAGACCGGAGAAGTGCTGCGGGAAGAAGACGATGTTGACGCCGATGAAGGTCAGCCAGAAATGCAGTTTCCCGAGGAATTCGGAATAATTGTAGCCGGTCATCTTCGGAAACCAGTAGTACCAGCCGCAGAAGATGCCGAAGGTCGCGCCGAGCGACATCGTGTAGTGGAAGTGCGCGACAACGTAATAGGTGTCGTGCAGCGCACGGTCGATGCCGGCATTCGCCAGCACGACGCCGGTGACGCCGCCAACCGTGAACAGGAACACGAGGCCGATCGCAAACAACATTGGCGTGGTGAAGCGAATCGAGCCACCCCACATCGTCGCGATCCATGAAAAGATTTTCACGCCGGTAGGCACCGCAATCACCATGGTGGCCGCGACGAAGTAGGCCTGCGCGGTGGCGCTCATGCCGACCGTGTACATATGATGCGCCCACACGACGAAGCCGATCACGCCGATGGCAACCATCGCGTAAGCCATGCCCAGATAACCGAACACCGGTTTTTTCGAGAACGTGGAGATCACCTGGCTGATGATGCCGAACGCCGGCAGGATCAGGATGTAGACTTCCGGATGGCCGAAGAACCAGAACAGATGCTGGAACAGCAGCGGATCGCCGCCGCCGGCCGGATCGAAGAACGTTGTGCCGAAGTTACGGTCCGTCAGCAGCATGGTGATGGCACCGGCGAGAACCGGCAGCGCCAGCAGCAGCAGGAACGCGGTCACCAGCACCGACCAGACGAACAGCGGCATCTTGTGCAGCGTCATGCCGGGCGCGCGCATGTTGAAGATGG
>CAZUJE010000001.1:0-64756 GCA_964620215.1 uncultured Hyphomicrobiales bacterium | reverse complement strand
CCTCTTCCTCGGATTGCGGCTTGTCGAGGAAGGCGGTGTCGCCCTGCTCGGCGCGCAGGCCGAGATGGACAAACATCGTGGCATCGCCGCCGTCATCGAGGATCATGTTCGGCACTCCGCCGTCATGCCACTCGAACAGTTTGCGGGTGTAGTCCCAATACTCGACCAAGCTCTCACCCTTGATGGCGAATACCGGCGTGCCGGCGGCGGCAATGGCGGCGGCGGCGTGATCCTGCGTCGAATAGATGTTGCAGGAAACCCAGCGCACTTCCGCACCCAGCGCCGTGAGCGTCTCGATCAGCACCGCAGTCTGAATTGTCATGTGCAGGGAGCCGGCGATCTTCGCGCCCTTCAGCGGCTGCTTCTTGCCGTATTCCTCACGGGTCGCCATCAGGCCCGGCATTTCGGTTTCGGCGATGGAAATTTCCTTGCGGCCGAATTCGGCGAGGCCGATGTCTTTCACAATGTAATCGTGAGCAGCAGCGGACTTCTTGGCGGCGGCAGTCATGAAACTCTCTTCATGCTTGTGTGTGCGGGCGAGGCTTCAGTGGCAAGGCCCGGGGTACGATTGCGTACCATTGGAAGATGACGGGACCATTGGGTCCGTTCGGCGGGAAAATCCCCTATTGGCCGGATTTAGTCCAGTGCCGGGAGTCGCGGGAAAGCGGCCAATTTCAACGCTGCGACTCCATGATTCCACGCAAATAGCCGATGCCCCGGGCCGCACAGGTGGGGCCATCCGGCTCATAGATGAAAGGCTCGATCGCAGCATCGCCTCTGTAATTGGCTTCCTTCAACGCTTTCACAATCGGCGCGATGGCGAGGTCGCCCTCACCCGGCCCGCGCCGGTTCGGATCGTTGGAGTGAATGTGCGCGATGAGGCCGGTTGGAATCCATTTTTTCAATACATCCGGAATCGGTTCCGTTTCGCTGTGACCGGCCGCGCTGCAATCGAGCATCGTGAGCAGACCGGGTGAATTGATCTCGCGAACCACCTTGGCCGCCTGCTCGACCGTGTTCACGAAGCCCGTAGATTTGATCGACATCGGCTCCAGCAGATAGATAACGCCTGCCTTTTCCGCGGCGCGCGCCGCCGCCGCGAAACATTCGATCCCGTATTTCGTCTGTTCCGCTTCCTTGCCAGGCTCCAGCAGCCGCTGGTTGGGCGATCCATGGATCAGCAATTTTGCGCCCAGCTCCGCAGCTAGATCGCAAAGCGCGCGCATCACTTCAATTGTGAAAGTCCGCACATTCTTGTCAGATGACGTGATCGACATGCCTGCCGGCGCGATCATCAGATAATGCAGGCTGGTGATCGGCACGCCATGATCGGCGGCGATTTTTTTGATTTCCGTCTTGCGTGACTTCGGAAGTTTGTGCGGCTCATCGCCGAGCGTGAACGGCGCGATTTCGATTCCGTCATAGCCGGTGGCGCGGATGAATTTGCACTGCTCTTCAAACGAGAGCGTTGCGATGACTTCATTGCAAAGAGAGATTTTCATGGAGACTAAAGCCGGAAAGATTGCGGGAGGGCTTTAGCGCAAACGGTGAGCGCGCTCAATCGGCGGCTATTGCAGGCGGACAAACACGCTGTCGCTTTTACCAGCCGCATCCATGACGGTCAGCCGCGCGAAGCCCGGGCCATTTGGCTGCCAGCTAATCGTTTTTTCGTTGCCGGGATTTCCAACCGGCACCCCGTCAACGAGGAAAGTGAATGGACCCGCGCCACCGCTTGTCTTTACAGCGATCGGCGCGGATTCGCCTTCAAGCGCAAGCTCCGCGCCGTTCGGCGGAAATACGATCTTGAGAGAATCCGCCGAAACGTCATTCCTGCCGAAACGCTGCAAAGGCAGCGGCAGTCTGGAAGTCGAGGCGATCAGCGCGCCTTCGGGTGCCGGGGGCAACGGCGTTTGTTTCGAGGCAATGCGCGCGAATGTATCGAACAGGATCGGCGCGGCGGCCTGCCGCCCGGTGAGTCCGGGAACGGGCTGGCCATCCGGACGGCCAACCCAGACCGCAACGGTGTGCTTGCCATCGAAGCCGACTGACCACGCATCGCGATAGCCATAAGAAGTGCCGGTCTTGAATGCGATGCGTCCGCCCACTGCATTTTCCGGTGGCGGAGAACCGGCGAGCGCCTGCGCGACATACCAGCTTGCGACCGGCTCCATCAGACGGCCGCGCAGGCGAACCGTATTCGGCGCCTCATCCATCCGCGCGATGAGCGGACGCGCTTCACCGAGCCGCGCGAGTGAAGAATAAAGAAGCGCCAGATCCTCAAGCCGGATTCCAATCCCGCCCAGGCCGACGGCAAGGCCCGGAATTTCTCCCGGCGGCAATTCGAGCCGCGCGCCAGCACCCGTGATCCGTGTCGTCAGCCGCTGCGGGCCGATTGCATCGAGCATCACCACCGCGGGAACATTCAATGAGAGTTGCAGCGCGCGGCGCAACGTCACCGTACCCTGAAACGAAAGATCGAAATTAGTCGGCGCGTAAGCACCGAAGCGGGTCGGCTTGTCCTCGATCAAAGTGTCCGGGTGCGCGACGCCGTCCTCGAAGGCAATGCCGTAGATAAAAGGCTTCAGCGTAGAGCCGGGTGAGCGCATGGCGCGGGTCATATCGACCTGGCCTGCGCGCGTCGCATCGTAAAAATCCGCCGAACCCGCTCGCGCGAGAATTTCGCCGCTGGCATTGTCGATCACGAGAACCGCGGTGGAAAGTCCGGGATTCATCGCTGTTACTTTTTCGCGGGCGAGTTCCTCGACGCGCTCCTGAATGTTGCGGTCAATGGCAAGACGGTGAATTTTCTGACCGGGATTGGCGGCGAGCGCCGTCTCAGACGCATGCGGCGCAAAGAAAGGCATGGCCTTGCGTGAGGAAGGAGTCGTTTCCGCCAACGCGCGTTCCAGTTCAACCCCGCGAACGACATTCGACGAAATCATTCGCGTGAGCACGCGTTCGCGCGCTGCTTTTGCATTGCCCGCCGAGCGATCAGGGCGCCGCAATTCCGGCGATTGCGGAAGCGCGACCAGAAGCGCCGCTTCACCCAGCGAAAGCTTGCGCGGCTCTTTTCCGAAATAAGACAGGGAAGCCGCGCGTACCCCTTCCAGCGTTCCGCCGTAAGGAGCGAGCGTCAGGTAAAGCGCGAGGATTTCATTCTTGCTCAGTCGCGCTTCCAGCGAAATTGCACGGCGCATTTCCGAAAGCTTCGCGCCGATCGTGCGTTCCGCGCGCGGCTCCAGCAATCGTGCGACCTGCATCGTGATCGTGGAGCCGCCTGAAACAACACGGCCATTGCTCGCGAGTTGCCAGATAGCCCGCAGCATAGCCCACGGATCGACGCCCCAATGCGAGCGGAAACGCCGGTCCTCATAGGCCAGCAGCATTTCAATGAAGCGCTGATCGATTGACGATAGATCGGCGGCAAGCCGCCAGCGGCCATCGTTCAATGCAAAAGGACGCAGCAGCCGCCCCTCGCGGTCAACGACTTCGACCGAACGTTCAATTTTTTCAAGATTGAGCGGCGCGCTGCGAAGCCAATACAAAGTGACGGCCGCCGTTACCCCCGCTGCAAGCGTGAGCGAAAGAAAACGTACGGCCGTCTTTTTCATCAGCGTCCCGCCGGCACTACTTCAAGCGTTCCCGCAGCGGTTCTTGCAAACCGGTCCGGCCGGTACATGTCTTCCACGATTGCCGGCGGATGCACATAACGTCCCGGAGAGACCGCGCGGACGATATAGGCGACCGTCATCGGTTTCTCGCCGGTGTTGCGATTGAACGCCGCCACAAATCTTTCGTCGCGGAATTCGGTGTATTCCGTCTCGGTCTGCTCCCCGACCCAGGCGAGAGCGCCTGATGCGCTATCGACCAGGCGCGGGTTGTCGATTTCCAGACCCGCCGGGAGATAATCGGCGAGGATCAGGCGCGCGCTGAGGTTCTCGCTCTCGGTCACCTTCAAGACGACCGCGATCCGCTGGTTCTGGCTGACCTTGGAGATATCAACCGGCTTGCCGTCCAGAGTGAAATAGGAGCGCGTGATCTTGAAGCCCTTTTCCTCCGCGGGTTCTGGAGAAGCCGGAGAGCCCTGGATGCCAACCACCATCTGCACCGGGCGCTCGCCCTTGTTGACGATGCGCACGGTTTTTCCGGCCATTTCCGCGCGGCGGAATGTCTTGAAGTAAGGTCCGCTCTGCTCCGTGCCGTCGATTTCCAGTTTCACGCTTGCGCTTTCCTTGGCGAGCGCGCGGGCGGCAAGCACCATCCACACATTCTCCTGGGTGCTGGCGCGCGGAGTGATTTTGCGCATTGCTTCGATCCGCTGGAAGGAAGCACGCGCAATGCGCTCCACACCGGCTTCGCTCGCAAGTGTTGCAAGCCCCGCTCCATCGCGAAGGTCGGAGCCATAGTCGGTGCGTCCGCCTTCCGGCGCCACGGCCTGTTTCGGAAGCGATTCAAATGCAGCTCCAAAAACTTTCTCCGCACGTCCCTTGTCGCCAAGCAGCGCGAGTGCCGCACCGATCTGGCCTTTGGCCAGCGGCGTTTCGATAT
The DNA here is from genome assembly GCA_964620215.1 of uncultured Hyphomicrobiales bacterium. GTDB lineage: Bacteria > Pseudomonadota > Alphaproteobacteria > Rhizobiales > Xanthobacteraceae > JAUSIF01. Next base: position 60,208 of record CAZUJE010000001.1, on the reverse strand, counting down.
TGTCGAGCTTCACATCGGCGAGATAACGAATGTCGCCGACCGGCGCGACGGAGTTACGGGCCAGTACATAGAGCGCGTAGGCAACGCCCTCCCCGCCTTCCGAAAGATCGCGCGAGATGTTCACCGAGTTGCGCAGCCGCTCGAGCGCCTGCCTGAAGGCGCCGTCCGGCACATGGAAGCCTTTTTCCTTTGCGCGCGTGAGGAAGTCCGTCACGTAAGCATGCAGCCAGACATCCGTTCCGCCTTCGGAATTCGCGGACCAGAGGCCGATGCTGCCGTCGGCGGATTGACGCGAGAGAACGCGCTCGATCGATTCCTTGATGCGCGCATCCACGCTCTTGTCGAGCGCAAGATTGCTCTCGGCGGCGAGTTCGTTGAGATAGAGCAACGGCAGTGCGCGGCTCACCACTTGCTCGGAACAACCGAACGGATAGCGATCGAGCGACAACAGAAGCGAAGGCACGTCGATGGCGCCGGCGGGCGTCACCGACAGCGACACCGCCCCGGAACCTTCGATTACGTCGGCAAAAACCTCGGAGCCGACCGTAATGCTCTCATTGCGCGCGAGGGTGCGTACCGTGCGCCGTTCGATCGGCGGGTAGGCGGGGCGGACGCCGAGCGCATATTCCCGCTCGACCGCAAGATCGCCCGGACCCGCGATACGTACTTTGATGTTACCAAGACCGGCGCCTTTGCCGGTGAGCGGAAGCGTAAGGCCAGTGCTTCCTTTCGGAGCAAGCGTCACCTTGCGCGTGCCGCCTTCGAGCTCTGCGACGCCACTGGAAACGACATCCACGGAATATTCGCCGGCCTGCCCTTCCACATTGTTCACGTCCACGCGCAGCGTGGAGCGGTCGCCGACACCGAGAAAACGCGGCAGCGTTGAAGTCATGACAACAGGATCGCGGATAATCACGTCGGCATTGCCCTGACCCAGTTTGGTCGCGGTCCATGCGGTCGCCATCAGGCGAGCGCTGCCGTCGAATGCAGGAACTTCGAACGAGATATTCGCCTTGCCCTGCGCATCCACGGTCACAATGCCGGAATAGAGCGCGAGGGGTGCCTGCGCCGGCGGATTGGAGCCAAGCTGCATGCCGCCCTCGTCACCACCGGAACGGATGCGTCCGCGCACGCCCTGCATGCCGTCGATCAATGCGCCATAAAGATCACGCACCTCACCGGAGAGACGGCGCTGACCGAGATAGTGATCGGCGGGCGCCGGCGGGCGATAGTTCGTCAGATTCAGAATGCCGACATCGACCGCCGCAAGTGTGACGCGCGCGGATTCACCGGACGCAAGTCCGGAGATCGTAACCGGCACATTCAACGTGGTGCGCGGACGGATTTGCGCAGGCGCATCAAGTTTCACCTGCAAGGTGCGCTGGACGCGCGAAACACCAAACCATGCAACGCCGACCGAACGGCCCGGCATACGTGACGCCGCGACATCCATCGGACGGTGATGGAAAGCCACGACATAAGCGCCCGGTCCCCAGTCGTCGCCGACCTTGAACGTCGTGCGTGAATTAGCACCGGCGGACTGCACGTAATTTTTCGCGAGCACTTTATCGCCGACCACCATCACGGTGGCGCTTCCGTTTGAGCGCGGCGACAGATTTACGGTGAGCGTATCGCCCGGCGCATATTCGGTTTTGTCGAGTGAGAGTTCCAGCCGATCCGGCGTGTCGGCCGTGGCTTCACCTGCCCAGCCCGCGTCGAAGTTGAAGCTGGTGCTGGGGCCACCTTCGGCCATGGAGAGTTCAAGCCGGTAACGGCCGTATGTCACCGGCGAAGAAATTTTCACCGGCCCGCTCGCAACCGCGTCCAGACGTCCGTCCGCGATTTTGCGCGTGGAGCGCACCGGCTCGTAATCCCACGATCCGCCGGAGCGATACCATTGGTAGCGGGACTCGATCTTGAAGAGTTCCCATTTCAGTCCGTTGCGCGCGATCAGTTTGCCGTCGGTGTCGGCGACCACGACTTCGAAGCCCGCGTTTTCGCCTTCGCCTGCGCGATCACGGAATTGCGGGCGGACGCCAATCATCGGTGCCGACGCGACAACCGGAAGCACGAGCTTCCGCTCCATCGCTCGGCCGCCCGGCTCGGCCATACGGACGAGAATCTGCGCTTCCATCGGGCGCGAGGAATTCGCCACCACCGGCAATTCCACGGCCAGCGTCGAATGACCCTTTGCGTCGGTACGCGGAAGTTCATTCAGCGGACGGCGGACCGTGGTGAACTCATCATCCACTAGGCCGAAGCGATAACCCTGAAGGCCGGGACGGAATTGCGTGGTGCGGATTTCGATTTCGCCTTCCGGTTCAAAATTCACGGTTGGCGTGCCGAACAGATAACGTCCGTCGAGATCGATGTTCACCGGTTTGCCGCGCGCGATTTCAACCGCGGCGGATTTCAGCGCGAACTCGATGCGGTCCGGCACATAATCCTCGACAAGGAACGCCGTCTCGCCGACCGCAGGGCTTTTCGGATCGGTATGGGCGCGGATACGCCAGGTGCCGGTCATTGCACCAGCCAGCAGCGGCAGATCAAGGCTGCGCCCGCCGACCTGATCCTCCTTGATCGTCTGACGGCGATCTTCGACGCCATTCGGCTTCGTAACGATCAACGTAAGCGGCACATTCGAAACCGCCCGCGCCTGCGGATCGCGCAGCAGCGCCGTGAGACGCACGGTTTCACCGGTGCGATAGACGCCGCGCTCGGTGAAGAGCATCGCGTCAAGCGCTCCCGGGGTGGAGCGTCCGGCGACACCGCGATCTGAAAAATCGAAAGGAGATTCGTTCAACGAGAGAAAAGCGTAATCGCCAGGTTTTTTCTCCGCGATCACGACAGCAGGCGTGGCGCCGCCAGCACCTTTTACGAGGCCGCTTTCAAAGCGAGCAGAACCTTGCGCGTCGGTTTTGCGCGTCGCCAGCACTTCATTGTTTTTTGCGACAAGACGCACTTCGGCGTCGGCCACCGGCTGCGCAGTTCCCAACGAGCGAACGATCACATCAAGACCGTCGCCGCTTGAAACAGATGTCATGCCGAGGTCGGAAACGATGAACCACTGCGTCGCCTTGGTGGTGTAATCGCCCTCGTCATCGTCGCTGCTTTTCTTCGCGCCGGGCAGGCCGGCGGTCATCGCATAGACACCGGGCGCAAGATTGCCGAGCGCCTCATCGACAGGGAATGCGGTTGTGGTGTCCTTGTTCAATTCCGAAGTGATTTCGAGTTCGCCCTTATAGATGCGCTGGCCGCGGCTCTGGGCAATGCGGTTCGCTTCATAACCTTCAAGCTGCTGACGGAAATTTCCGTCGAGCGCAAAGGGGACGAGCGCGCGATCGCCGATGCGGAATACTTCGATGCCGACCCGGCTTGCGTTCACGGTCAGAACCGGAATTCCGCGCTGGCCGGTGCGCGGCAGAACATAGGCGCGGCCGGTGAAGCGTGCATTCGGCTTGCGGTCGCGGACATACACGACGAGATCGGCGGGGCGGCGCAGCGTTTCGCCGGTTGCCGAAGGCACGCCGCTGCGAACTGTAACCTCGTAGCGCTCGCCGTGTTTCAGGCCGTCGGCGCAAAGCTGGCGCTCGGCACCGGTGACCGCGGGTTTTGCGATTCCATTGATCGAGATGAACGGAGAAAAGTCCGTACGCTTCGCGAGCTGTTCAGAGAACTGAATGCAGACGCGCGGCGCGCTCGCGTCGGAATCGACGGTGTAATCGAGCAGGCGGAATCCATTTTCCTCGCGGATTTTGTCGTAGAGCGTGCGAAGCTCGGCGACCTCGCGCAACTCAAGGCTTGCTTTCAATGTGTCGAGCGAAGCACGCCAGAGCTGCCGGTCGGCATAGACGCGGCCGACGATGCTGAGCGCCTCGGCTTCGTCGTTTTTCGTCGAGGCCCGGCGATAAGCGATGTAGGCGGTTGCGATTGCATTGTCGCGCAGTTCGTTGCGCTGGGTGGCGTTCGGCGTCTGAATGACAAGCAGCGTGCGTGCAAGCCGCAGCCAGACCGCGGGGTCATTTGGAGTTTGGCCTGCAAGCGCCAGCAATTTTCTCGAAGTGAGCACCGGATCTTTCGCGCTGGCCGCCGCCTCGACCTCTTTTCGCAGATCGGCAACTGGCTTTGCCTGCGTTGCGGCTTCACGTTTGGCGCTGACCTCGACGCGGCGCGCGCCTTCGTTCAGGTCGCTTCGCCAGTAAGGCTTTTCGGCTGCGTATGTCGGGAGGGGAATAAGGAAAAGGCAGAAAAAGAAAAACAAAGCGAAAAAGGCCGAAAGCCAAGCGCGCATATAGTTCTCCCACCGTTGCGGCGTGGAATGATCATAATGGAATCTTGTTCGGACTGTGTTGGGGGAACCCAGCTTCCAAAATAATTCCGTTTCATGCGAAAGCAGCCAAAGCCGCGGCTTTCTTGCGTTGCGAAGGAAATTTACGCGCGCGGAAAATACCGTCGGCAGGTTCGGCGTTTAAGGATCAAGGCAGGAAAAAGAATATTCGCGGGGTACTACTGGCGGAGGGGGGCAAGCAAAATTTTCAAAATATGTTCAGATTTTCAGTCTGTTAGATATGGGATCGACAAACAGATACCGTTGTCTGTACCGCAAGTCAGTGACTGCGACCCCCTTTCGCAGACTCGGAAATACTTCAGATCGGGGTCAAAGATTGTGCGGGCGAGGATTTCAGAGGCCGGGGTTTTCCTAGAAGAAGTATCAACGCACACGGTCCGCGCCACCCGCAATTCTACCGTTGCTTTTGACTCTTTCCCGCCACTAACCATCAACAAATCGCCTAGTTTCTTGCACTTCCAAGAGCATCGTTTTTCGGCTATTCCGCTTACATGGGTATCCGTTTCCTCCGTGCGCTAGCGCTAACAACACTTCTAGCGGTCGCAGCAGGGCTGCCGACGCAAGCCGTCGCACACAAGGGACACAAGACCTCGATCGAAGTCGTGCAAGCAACGATAGAGATCGCCAAGAACAATGTAGCCGCCGAAACGCGCATAGCGAAGCCCCCGGCGAATCCGGAAAAAACTTCTTCCTTCGTGAGCGCGCTCGCTGAACAACCGCCTTGCAATGGCAGCTGCAATTGTTCCATTTGCGATGGTCATTGTCATTGCACGTCGGCAATGATCACGCATGACTCCGTGATCGAGCGTCTTCCGAGCAAAATTACTTTATCTACCTCGTCTGATCCGGCTCGCCACTCTGAGCCGAGTTCTACCGAACAACCTCCAAAACCCTTCGCCTGATCTGAATTTCTCTTGGCTCGCATTCCTGCGGCTGAAATAGATCATTTGCGAAGGATTCTATCGTGTCAAAAATTTTCGCTTGTCTGCTTGTCGGACTCATCGCCGCCGTTGGCTTAAGCACGTCCGGTGACACTCATGAAGGTCACGATCACGAGAAGCAAACCCTTGTTATAGGAACCGGCTTGCCTAGAGGCGTTGCTGTTTCGGACGAATTTCAGCTCGTGGCAATTTTGCGGAGTGGTGAGCTGCACATCTACCTTGACCGGTTCTCTACGAATGAGCCGATCACAAGCGCGGTGGTCGAAGCGGAAACTCTCAACGGTCCGGCCCGCGCTGAGCAAAATCCTGACGGAACGTATCGACTCACTGCGAAATGGGCGCTGCCTGAGAAGCGCTACGATTTGATCTTTACCGTGACCGATAAAGAGACGGTCGATGTGCTCCCGTTGTCCATCGACGTTCCGGCGGAAACACGTAGCCCCTCGTCAGCAAAGGGCAGGTCTTGGCTAGCCCCGACTTTGCTCGCAATCTTGATTGCGGCGGTTGCTTTGTTCGCGCTTAAGAGATGGCCGCGCATACGCAGTCGATTGACGGGATTTGCAGTTTTTCTGCTTGTGATCGCTTGCACTGCGGCCAACGCACACGAGGGGGAAGATCACGAAAAGCAGCAAGGCCCCCGCATCGCTCGTGACGTTCCACAACGGTTGGCTAACGGCTCTGCATTCGTCCCAAAGCCCTCGCAGCGTTTGCTCGCCATTCGCACATCGTTGGTGAAAGAAGGTGAGTATTTAAAATCAGTCGAATTGCCCGGCCGTATTATCTCCGACCCTAATGCAAGCGGATACGTGCAATCGGCATTGGCAGGAAGGTTGTCGGCACCTCCCAAAGGATTCCCGTCGCTTGGATCAAAAGTCGAGAAAGGGGATGTCCTCGCTTTTGTCACGCCACCGATTCAAGCCATAGACCTGTCGGACATCCGGCAGAAGGAAGGAGAATTGCTTCAGCAAATCTCCATTGTGGAGCGGCGCGTCACGCGGTTTGAACAACTGAGCAAAAGTGGCGCGATCTCGAAGACGCAGCTTGAAGACGCAAAACTTGAATTAACCGGCCTTCTAGAACGCCGGACAGCGCTTGAGCAGTCTCGCCGCGAGCCTGAAGTTCTTGTGGCGCCCGTATCCGGTGTGATCGCGGCGGCAAACACCGTTGCGGGTCAACTCGCACAGCCAAATTCGATCATTTTCGAAATCATCGACACGTCCCGTTTGTGGGTCGAAGCACTGACGTTCGAGCCGATCCAATCGGCATCGGATAGCTCGGCACGGCTATCGAACGGCCGATCGCTCAAACTATCCTTTCGCGGCGCAGGTCTTGCCGGACGCAATCAGGCGATCCCCGTTCATTTCGCGGTTACCGATACAACAGATGCACTGTGGGCAGGCCAATTTGTCACCGTCTATTCCACCGGCACGGATAAGTATCGCGGGATCGCGGTTCCTCGTGCTGCGGTGGTTCGAGCAAGTAATGGTCAGCACATTGTCTACGAACACACAGAAGCCGAACTTTTTGAACCACGGGAAGTCCGCATTGCTCCATTGGATGCGGAGCGCGTCTTAGTCCTGTCGGGGCTTAAAGACCGGCAACGCATCGTGACGCAAGGCGCTGAGCTGATCGAGCAGGTGCGCTGATGTTTACATTCATCGTCAGCCGCTCGCTTCAGTATCGCGTCCTCGTGCTTGCCATGGCGGCTGTACTGATGATTTACGGTGCCTTCGCCGTAACGCGTCTACCAGTCGATGTATTCCCTGATCTTAATCGACCAACCGTCACAATCATGACGGAAGCCGAAGGCTACGCTCCACAGGAAGTGGAGCAACTGATTACTTTTCCGGTTGAGACTCAGATGAACGGCCTGCCCGGTGTGGCCCGTGTACGCTCGGTCTCCGGTGTCGGGCTTTCGTTTGTGTATGTCGAATTCGACTGGAGCACGGAAATTTACCGGAACCGGCAACTCGTGAATGAGAAGCTCAATCTTATTCGCGATCAATTGCCGCCAACAGTTACGCCACAGCTTGGCCCCGTCAGTTCGATCATGGGCCAAATCCTGATCACCGCCGTCACCAACGAGAAATTAAGCCCGATGGAGCTGCGTGAGATCGCCGATTTTGTGATCCGGCCACGCCTTTTGACGATTCCCGGCGTCGCGCAAGTCATCCCCATGGGCGGCGAGGTCAGGCAGTTCCGCATCGCTCCGAACCCAGCCGCCATGCGCGCCTTCAATATTGCACACGATCAGATTGAAAAGGCGCTCAGCTCTTTCGGGAGCAATGCAGGCGGTGGATTCACCGATCAGCATTCCCGCGAATATCTCATACGGAGTATCGGGCGGACCACCTCGCTCGACGACCTCCGCACCATCGTGGTCGGTAGCAACGATACCGGACCGGTCTATTTAAGGCAGATCGCGGAGGTCGAGTTTGCGGCGCGCGTAAAACGCGGTGATTCCGGCTACATGGGCGCGCCCGCCGTTCTCGTATCCGTCGAAAAGCAACCGCATGTCGATACGATCAGCCTGACGAAAAAGATTGAAGAGTCGCTCAGTCAGATCGCGACAACTCTCCCGGAAGGAACGAAAATCGATCAGATCATTTTCCGTCAGGCAGATTTTATCTCGGCTTCCATCGGCAACGTGCAAAAAGTTCTGTTGGAAGCGGTGGTCGTTGTCGCCATCATTCTCTTCGCTTTCTTGTTGAACTTGCGCACCACGGTCATCTCGCTGACGGCAATTCCGGTCTCGATCCTGATCACGGCGCTGATCTTCTATTTCGCGGGCCTCTCGATCAACACGATGACGCTAGGCGGAATTGCAATCGCGATTGGAGAATTGGTCGATGATGCCGTAGTCGATGTCGAGAACATCTTCCGCCGTCTTCGCGAGAACCGCGAGGCAGGAAATCCACGCTCCGCTTATGAAGTTATCGTTACGGCAAGTCAGGAAGTGCGCTCAGGTATCGTCTACGCGACTTTCATCATCGTATTGGTGTTGGTGCCTTTGTTCGCACTCTCAGGGATCGAGGGACGACTATTTGCTCCGCTAGCGGAAGCGTACATCATTTCAATTCTCGCGAGTCTGCTTGTTTCGGTGACGCTGACGCCGGTTATGGCGTACTACTTGCTGCCCGGACTCCGTCGCCTCAGCGAACACGAAAGCGGCCTCGTCACGATCCTGAAAAAATGGAACAAGCGAGCGCTTCAGATTGCCTTCGGATATCAGGGAAAAATTCTAACCGCAGCGGCAATCGTCATCGCGATTTCCGTTGCAGGACTGTTCGCCCTCCCGCGAGCATTCCTGCCCACCTTCAATGAAGGCACATTCACTATCAATTTGACCTTCACCCCCGGTATTTCGCTCGCGGAATCGTCTCGCATCGGCTCGATTGCCGAGAAGCTCATTCTTGAGATTCCCGACGTGCAGATCGTCGGACGACGCACGGGACGGGCAGAACTCGACGAACATGCCGAGGGTGTCCACGTTAACGAACTTGATGTCGAGCTGAAGCGTGATAACCGGGGCAAGGCGGTGGTGGCGGAAGAAATCCGCGCAAAACTTTCTGTGTTGCCGGTGTCTATCAATGTTGGACAACCGATTTCTCACCGGCTTGATCATATGCTCTCGGGGGTGCGGGCGGAGATCGTGCTGAAGCTGTTCGGCGACGATCTCGACACGCTGCGAAGAACTGCGGAGGGATTGCGGGCCGCAATCGCTGATATTCCCGGCGTCGTCGATTTGCAGGTCGAACGTCAGACGCTCATTCCGCAATTAGAGATTCGCATCGACTACAATCGTGCTGCCCTATACGGCGTGCAGCCTGCGGCCGTCATCGATCAAATCACCCGCCTTTCGAGCGGGCGCGTGGTTTCCCGCCTTGTTGACGGTTACCGCCGATACGATGTTGTCATACGCCTTCCGGAGCGGCTTCGCACAACGCAGGGACTTGGCGATCTTCTCATCCAGACTCCCTACGGCTGGATACCGGCGAAACAAATCGCTGAGATACGCGAAACCGATGGACCCAATCAGATTCTGAGGGAGAACGGCCGCCGCCGCATTGCCGTACTTGCGAATACGGATGGCTCGGATATCGCCGCCATCGCAAACGCGATCCAAGAGCGAGTGGCGCAAACGAAGTTGCCGCAGGGCTTCTTCGTAAGCCTCGAAGGCAACTTCCAGGCGCAGCGGGATGCGAGCCGCACCATCGGGGCGCTCTCGTTGCTTTCGTTCGCTATGATCTTCGCGGTGCTTTACAGCCGCTATCGATCTATAATTTACAGCGTAATCATTCTGGGCAGCATTCCTCTCGCCCTTGTCGGGAGTGTGATTGCGCTTTGGCTTGCTGATTTGCCGTTGTCGGTTGCCTCGATGATCGGCTTCATCACCCTAACGGGCATCGCCACCCGCAACGGCATCCTTAAGATCAGTCACTATCTCAACCTTGCGCTGCGTGAAGGGATGCCTTTTGGGCGCGAACTAGTTGTACGCGGCACACTAGAGCGGTTAACGCCGGTTTTAATGACCGCCTTGTCGGCAGGTGTAGCCCTCATTCCATTGATGATCGATCCATCATCGGCCGGAAAGGAAATCCTGCATCCTGTAGCCGTGACGATCTTTGGCGGTCTGATCAGCGCAACGCTTCTCGATGCAATTCTTACACCCATACTTTTCCTGCGGTACGGCGCGAAGCCGCTCGAAAAGATTCGCAACGAAGCCGCGCAATCATCCAAAGGCGGAAGCGCGCCTGCGGAAGCATTCTGAAGGGAACGACATGAACAAACTATTGCTGATCGGACTTCTAGCGATCTCGATCTCCACCGCGCACGCTCATGGTCCTGCCAAGGGGAAGAATGGTGGCCAACAGGCTGATGCGGGTGACTATCACATAGAGGCAATCGTCAAGGATGGCTCGCTGACGGTTTTTGTGAGCGATCAGAAGGAGAAGACGGTCTCTACTACAGGCTTCAAGGGAACTGCCATCTTGGTCGTCAACGGAAAAGCTGAACGCTTCACACTTGCGCCCGAGGGCGAGAACAAACTCACAGGCACCGCAGCGGTTCAACTGAAAGCGCCGATCAAAGGCGCGATTCAAATCACGAATAGCTCCAATATTACGGCGCAAGCGAAATTCTAGTCAGCCACCGCGAGAAATCGTCAAGGCCGTCGTATCGTTCACCCCGAGGGGCTTGGGGCGAAGAGGCTCTTCTAGAAGAAGTATCAACGCGTTCACCTTATTCTTGATTCTTGCGCATGAGCCCCGATCTCAATGAAAGCGGGACACTCCTGACGCGCACTCTCGATGACTCTAACCGCCCATTGGCAGATGGGTGTTTCCTCACACGGCAGGTCGGAGGCAGCTCCACCGTGATACTTGCTCCATTCCTGATCGTACGGATGCCGTACAGCGGTCAGAACCGGAATGCCTAAAGTCACCGCCCGCGCAAAGGATGAAAGCAGTCCTCGGCCTTCGCTCTCAGCTCGCCCATAGCGGTTGATTCGGACAGCGGTGTCACTTATCCAATACTATTTCATCGCGGCACTCGCGCACAACCGCGAACAAAACAGGTTTAATGGGTGGCGGAGGGGGCGGGATTCGAACCCGCGATACGGTTTCCCGTATACACACTTTCCAGGCGTGCGCCTTAAACCACTCGGCCACCCCTCCTTGAGAGCGCGCGAATATACTCCGGGAAGGATTCGAGACAAGCAAAAGCGGGTAGTTGCACCGGGCTTCGTGAGGGTTTAGTCGAGAGGCGGCAGGCCTCGCATGTTCAAGTTTTTGTTCCGTTTTATCGGTCTCTGGTTGCTGGCGGGCGCATTTGTCGCCTTCGTAATCGATGGCGCCCGCTCGATTGCCGCCTCGCGCCTTGTCATCATGCCGCTGGTGGAGGCTTGGTCCGCAGTCAATGCGGCCAGCGTGGAAGCCCTGCACCAGATCATTGAGCAAAACTTCTCCGTCTGGATGTGGGAAAGCGTGGCACTCAAGTTTCTCAACGCCCCCCTCTGGCTGGTGCTGTGTGTTGTTGGCACGCTGCTGATCCTGTTCGGACGGAAGCGCACCTATTCGGTCGGCTATTCGTCGCGCGACTGACGATTCCGTTCACCGGAAGCCGAGGCCATTGGACCGTGCGATAGCGCGACCGTGATCGAAGCCGCCTTCGCCCGCCGGTGCGGAAATGGCCTGCAAAGCTTATATTGGCGATGAACGCGCGGCAAAACGCGCGAGATCAGGAGCCGACAATGTTCTCCTTCAAAAAAACGGTCGAGATGCCGAACCGCAACACGGCCCTTCCGGGGCGTGTGACGGCGATTCCCACTGCTGAGAAACATGCCGTCACTGGACGCGCACTGAAGGGTCCGTATCCGGAAGGAATGGCCAAGGCGATGTTCGGTCTTGGCTGCTTCTGGGGAGCGGAGCGCGTGTTCTGGAGGATACCCGGTGTATGGGTCACGGCGGTTGGATACGCCGCCGGCGTCACGCCGAACCCGACCTATGAGGAAGTCTGTTCGGGCCGCACCGGACACAACGAGGTAGTGTTCGTGGTCTATGATCCCAAACAGATCACTTACACCGAACTGCTGAAAGTTTTCTGGGAAGGACATAACCCGACGCAGGGAATGCGGCAGGGCAACGACGTTGGCACGCAATATCGCTCGGGAATCTATGTCTATGACGCAGCCCAGCGCGCAGCGGCTGAAGCTTCAAAATCGGCCTATGAGGGTGCCCTGCAAGGCAAGGGCTTTCAAGCCATCACTACTGAAATCCTCGACACACAGGAATTTTATTTTGCCGAGGATTATCACCAGCAGTATCTGGCCAAGAACCCTTACGGCTATTGCGGGTTAGGCGGTACTGGCGTTGCCTGCCAGATCAGCACGGGTGTTGCCGCAAGCTAACGCTCACTTGCATGATCGCCCTCCGCCATGCCATCGATTCATGATGAAAAGCGGAGGGCGTCATGGTTGAAAGATTTCTTGAGCGCGCCATTTTCCAGAGCCGCTGGCTGATTGCCCCGTTTTATTTCGGTTTGATCGGAAGCCTGTTCATTCTGCTCTACACATTCGTCCGTGAATTTTTTCATTTCCTTATTCATGTGACGACCGCGACGGAGGCCGACGTCATTCTTGGCGTACTGGCGTTGATCGACCTTTCTCTCACCGGCAATCTCGTTCTGATAGTGATTTTTTCCGGTTACGAGAATTTCGTTTCCAAGATCGATCCTGAAGGCCATCCGGACTGGCCGGAATGGATGACCAAGATCGATTTCTCGGGCCTGAAGCAGAAATTGCTGGCTTCGATCGTCGCGATTTCGGCGATCCAAGTGCTGAAGGCATTCATGAATATCGAGAAGAATTTCAACGAGAAGACGTTGATCTATCTCGTGGCGATCCATCTAGTGTTCGTGATTTCAGGACTGCTGCTCGCCTGGACCGACGTGATCGGCGAAGGCACCAAGAGCAAGCATGAGGAAGACAAGGTCAAATTCAAACCGAAGCGCAGAAGCAACACGGGCCGCTCGACGAAGCGCGGCTGAATCGAACAGAATTTCAGAAAACTGGCGCACCCGAGAGGATTCGAACCTCTGACCTCTGCCTTCGGAGGGCAGCGCTCTATCCAGCTGAGCTACGGGTGCAGGCCTGTGATTCACTTAACCGATCAAGGCCGGTTACGCAATTTTCGCCGCTAACTCCGCAAGCCTGCTGGTCATTTTGCTGCCGGGATTGGAAAGCGGATCAAGCACCGTGAAATGGTTGGTGCCGGGTACGGGCACATATTGCGTGTTCACGCCCTTCTTTGCCCAGTCGTCCGCGATCTGTTTGCTTTGGCGCAGGAATTCGCCACTTTCATCGCCGCCAACCCAGGCGTCGAGTGTTCGGTCCGGGGCGACATTCCAGAATAGCGGAGATACGTCTTCGATTTCTTCCGGCCTCAGTCGGAGATCCTGATTCATGCTGACGTGAAGCATCGGCTCCAGGTCGAACAGACCCGAGACCGAAAGTCCCGCCGGCACAAGATCTCCCGGCAAATCCGGTGCGAGTTTTTTCCAGTCGATCCCCACCAGGCAAGCGGCCAGATGCCCGCCCGCGGAATGGCCCGCCGCCACCATCTTCCGGTTAAGCCTGTGGCCAAGAAACATCGCAGCCGATTGAATCTGCCCGATGATCTGCACAATCGTAACCTTTGGACAGAGATCGTAACCAACGACCGCCATCGCCAGTCCGCGTGCATTCACGCCAGCGGCCAAATGGCTGTGCATGGAAGGTTCGAGCGCGCGCCAGTAACCGCCATGTATAAAGAGAACGAGCGGCGCGTTACGGTCCGCCGAGGGCCAGAACAAATCGATGTATTGACGCTCGCTCGGCCCGTAAGGAATTCGCTGCTCGGAATTCCTGTGTCCGGCACGGAACAAAGCCGCGGCTTCGGTCCACCGCTTGAAAATTTCCGGGTGTTCCGGCACGCGGGCGCGGTTGTTGTATTCAGCTTCAAGCTCAAGCGTTGTCATTAACTTTCTCTCCAGTCCAAAAAATTTTCTACGAAATCGGGTGCCGGAGCAAGCAAAGACGTTGCCTTCAATTTCTCCCGGTTTAGGATCGTCCGGGGATTCGCACCTTGGCTCTTCCTTTATTCAGTACGGAAACGCTTGAACGCAACCTGGAGACCGCGCCCGCTATCCGGCGCGGGTCGCTGCGTCTTTTGCATGCGCTCGGATTTACAGCCGTGGCCGAACTGCCGCTCGGCTCGGGACGCCGCGCCGATCTCGTGGCACTCGGCTCTGGCGGAGAATTCTGGATCGTGGAGATCAAATCCTGCCTTGCGGATTTTCGCTCGGACAAAAAGTGGCAGGAATACCGGCTGTATTGCGACCGGCTTTTATTCGCAGTCTCACCGGAATTTCCCGCAACCGCATTGCCGGCCGACGCCGGCCTCCTCATCGCCGACTCTTATGGCGGCACCTTGATCCGTGAGGGTGGACTACACCAGATCGCGCCGTCGCGGCGGAAAGCAATGCTTGTTCGCTTTGGGCGGGCAGCCGCGGCGCGCCTTGCGGCGATTCACGATCCGGGCTTGACGGAACCGGTGCTGATTTAGCGCGGTGCGCGCTTGGCTAGAATCCGCTGCAAGGTGCGGCGGTGCATGTTCAGCCGCCGCGCGGTTTCGGAAACATTGCGTCCGCACAATTCATAGACGCGCTGAATGTGTTCCCAGCGCACACGATCGGCCGACATCGGCTTTTCCGGCGGCTCGGCTTTTTGCCCGGGTGCCGCGGTCAGCGCCGCATAGACATCGTCGGCGTCAGCGGGCTTCGCAAGATAATCCACCGCGCCGAGCTTTACAGCCGTCACGGCGGTGGCGATGTTGCCATAACCGGTGAGAACCACCGCGCGCGCCTCGGGCCGGCGCTCTTTCAGGGCGGAAATCACTTCGATGCCGCTGCCGTCGCCAAGACGCATATCGACCACGGCATAATCCGGCGCGGAAGTGGAAACATGCGCAAGACCCTCGGCCACGGATTCCGCCGTGGTGACCTGAAAGCCACGCGACTCCATCGCTCGCGCAAGCCTCTCTAGAAAAGGCTTGTCGTCGTCAACGATCAGCAGGCGGCGGTCAGATTTCGTTTCCATCATCAGCACGATAATTAAATGTGTTTATCAGCCGGGCTGCATTTAGTTCTCCGGCTTGCCGGTGGCAAGGCCGCAGTCAGCCCATTTCGGCGGATTTATCCGTCATTCCGGTGCTTTCGCGGCTGAGATTATGCTCGAAAGCCTCGCGTGACCAGCGCACCCGCACCATCGCTCCGGTATGAGGGTAAATGCGATTTTCCAGAGACAAGAGCGCGCCGGTGCGCTCCAGCAAAGTCTTCGCAATGAAGAAGCCGAGTCCCAGACCGCCCGGCGTGTCTTCTTCTCCCGTGCGGCGCGCGCGATTGGTTACATACGGCTCACCGATGCGGTTGATGACTTCAGGCGCGAAGCCCGGACCATCATCAATTACCTGAACGCTGACTTCGTTCTTGCTCCATTGGGCGACAACATTCACCCGCTCGCGTGCGTAATCGACCGCGTTCTCCACGAGATTGCCGAGTCCATAAAGAATCGCAGGATTGCGCGCGATCACCGGCTCTCCTGTTTTTCCGTCCGGCGTTTCGACATCGATTTCGATTCCGAACGGGCGGTGCGGTGAGACCACTTCGTCCAATAGATGCGTCAGCGGCATCCGGTCGAACGGCGCGTCACCTGAATCCAAGGATGTCAGCGTGCGCAGAATCGCGCGGCAGCGTTCGCTCTGTTCACGCAGCAGTTTTACATCACCGATATGGGGCGAGTCCGTTGGCAGATCGCGCTCCATCTCGCGCGCGACGATGGCGATTGTTGCGAGCGGCGTGCCCAGCTCGTGCGCGGCAGCCGCCGCCAGACCGTCAAGCGCGGTCAGGTGCTGTTCGCGCGCGAGCACGAGTTCGGTTTCCGCCAGCGCATCCGAAAGCTGGCGCGTTTCCTTGGCCACCGCCCATGCATAGCCGCCGATGAAGGCAACCGACACCAGCACCGACGCCCACATGCCGACGATGAAAAGTTTCGGCGGCATGAAAACGGAATTCGCCGACCACGGCAGCGGGTGATGGATGTTGGAGATAATGGTCGCGAGGATGACAACAAGAATACCAAGCGTCAGCGTCGTGCGGGGCTTCAGCGCGGTCGCGGAAATCAGCACAGGCGCCAGGAACAATTCGCTGAACGGATTGCCAAGCCCGCCGGTCAGATAAAGAAGCAACGCAAGCTGGATGATGTCGAAGCCCAGGATCACGCCCGCTTCGCGGTCCTCGACCCGCTGCACGCGCGGCTTGCGGAGACGAAGCGCCAGATTGGTGGCCGCAGTCACCGCGACAATCGCCAGCGCCGGCCAGATCGGCAGCGAGAACCCAAATCCCCAATACACAATCACAAGCGCAATCGCCTGACCCGCCACCGCGAGCCAGCGAAGGCGGACCAGTGTATCCAGCCTGATCCCGTAAGGACGCGGTCCGATCAACTGATTGGGAATTCCAGCCATGCTTCAAATCCGATATTGACGCGCCCGAAGACAGAACCGCCACATTTCTTATCTTAGTACTTTCCCGCACATTACGTGAGCGGAGTGCCGAGCAAACCTCTAATGCAAGAAAAAATGACGATCCCAACCATTCAGGGCGAACAACTCTGCAAGAAATACGGCGAAACGGTCGCCGTTGATAAAATCGATTTTTCGATACCCGCAGGCTCGATCACGGGCCTGCTCGGCGGCAATGGCGCCGGCAAGACCACCACCATCGGAATGGTCATGAGCCTGGTCACGCCGACCAGCGGCAACGTGAAGGTGTTTGGCGCAAACATGGCGAAAGAGCCGTACCGCGTTCTCCACCGGATGAATTTTGAGAGCCCGTATGTCGATCTCCCGCATCGGCTCACCGTCCGGCAAAATCTGAAAGTATTCGGGTTGCTCTACAGCGTGCCGGACATTAACGCGCAGATCGCGCAACTTGCTTCCGATCTCGACCTGAATGAATTTATTGACAGGCCCGCAGGCAAATTGTCCGCCGGGCAGAAAACGCGCGTTGCTCTTGCAAAATCCCTGATCAACGATCCCGATCTGCTCGTTCTCGACGAGCCGACTGCTTCGCTCGATCCCGACACCGCCGACTGGATCCGCGGGCATCTTGAGCGTTACCGCGCGAGGAAGAACGCGACCATCCTGCTCGCTTCGCACAATATGGGCGAAGTGGAGCGTCTCTGCGACCGCGTCATCATGATGAAGCGCGGGCAGATCGTGGACGACGGCTCGCCCGATCAACTGCTCGCGCGTTACGGGCGGCAAAATCTGGAAGAAGTTTTCCTCGACGTGGCACGCGGGCGGCGCGAGCCGCTGCCTGAAAAGGAAATCGCGTCGTGAGTACGGCGACTGTCGCATTTTCCCCACAACGCATCGGCGCCATTGTGCTGCGCCACTGGTATCTATTGCGCTCGTCCTGGCCGCGATTGCTCGAATTGATCTATTGGCCCGCCGTGCAAATGGTGATGTGGGGCTTCCTGCAAATCGGCGTCGCGTCAAAATCCGGCGCTCTGGCTTCGACGGTCAGTACGTTTCTTGCAGCGTTTCTTCTCTGGGACATCCTGTTTCGCGGCCAGCTCGGCTACACGATGTCTTTCCTCGAAGAAATGTGGTCGCGCAATATGCCGAACCTGATGATCAGCCCGCTGCGGCCGATCGAGTTCGTGATTGCGCTGATGGTGATGAGCATTGTGCGGCTGTCGGTGGGACTTATCCCCGTCACGATCATGGCGATTTTTTTCTTCGGCTATAATTTCTGGGGTCTTGGCTTCGCGCTCGCTGCCTTCTTCGCGAATTTGCTGCTGACGAGCTGGGCCGTCGGCATGTTCTGCTCGGGTCTTGTTTTGAGAAACGGACTCGGCGCGGAAGGCCTTGCCTGGAGCCTGATGTTCATCCTGCTGCCGCTAGCCTGCGTTTATTATCCTGTGAGTACTTTGCCAGTGTGGTTGCAGCCGGTTGCTTGGGCGCTGCCACCCACCGCTGTGTTTGAAGGAATGCGGGCGCTTGTCATCGATCAACAGTTCCGGCTCGATCTGATGCTGTGGGCGCTCGGGCTGAACGCGATCTGGATCGCCGTCGGAGCCATCAGCCTTGCCTGGTTGCTCGGCGCAGCTCGCAAGGCGGGTTCCTTTCTCCAGATCGGCGAGTAAAGCCGCCGCCTAACCCGATCTTCACAGCTTCCCGGTTACATTGACTCGCATGCGGGAATCCCTATGTTGCATTGCAACAGGCGGGTTTTGGCGGGGGCCGGGAACTCAAAGCATGGCCATTGGTGTATTCGGCGGCGCTCCAGGCTTCTCAGCCGAAGGCCAACCGCTCAGCACGACGCCGCTCTACTGGATGTATGAGTGGGGACACGCCGCGCTTGATCCATCGCGCGCGATGGCCGATGCCACGCGGCTCTATTTCAAGAACCCCCTTAATCCTTTCGCGCATACCACCTTCGGCAAATCGATCGCTGCCGGCGCGGAAGTCTATGAGCGCTCGATCCGCCGCTACGGAAAACCCGAATGGGAAATCATTTCGACGCTTGTCGGCGGCGAGCGCGTGCCGGTTCGTATCTCGACCGTATGGGAGCGGCCGTTCTGCAAGCTGCTGCATTTCGAGCGGCATTTCGAACATCCGCCTAAATACAAACAGCCGAAGATTCTGATCGTCGCGCCGATGTCCGGTCACTACGCGACATTGTTGCGCGGTACGGTCGAAGCGTTTTTGCCGCGCCATGATGTTTACATCACCGACTGGTCCGACGCGCGTATGGTGCCCATTTCGCAAGGACGTTTCGATCTCGACGATTATATCGATTACGTCATCAGCATGTTGCATCGCCTCGGAGGCGACTGCCATGTGATCGGCGTCTGCCAGCCCTCCGTGCCGGTGCTTGCGGCGGTTTCTCGCATGGAAGCGGAAGATGATCCCTATACGCCGCACTCGATGATCCTGATGGGCGGGCCCATCGATACGCGCATCAATCCGACGGGTGTGAACAAGCTCGCCGAAGATCGCGGCATCGACTGGTTTCGCAGTCACGTGATCGCGAAGGTGCCATTCCCGCATCCGGGCTTCATGCGCGAAGTTTATCCGGGCTTCTTGCAGCTCACCGGCTTCGTTAGCATGAATCTTGAAAAGCACCTCGATGCGCATAAGGATTTCTTCCAGCACCTCGTGAAGGGCGACGGTGACGGCGCGCAAAAACACCGCGAGTTTTACGATGAATATCTCGCTGTGATGGATCTCACCGCGGAATTCTATTTGCAGACGGTGGAAACAGTATTCATCCGCCACGATCTGCCGAACGGCACGATGACCCATCGCGGCAAGCCGGTCGATCCTTCAAAAATCCGCCGCACCGCACTTCTGACCATTGAAGGCGAGCACGACGATATTTCCGGCCGCGGCCAGACCGAGGCCACTCATCAACTTTGCTCAGGACTGCCTGCCGACATGAAGGTGCACTATCTTCAGCTTGATGTTGGCCATTACGGCGTGTTCAACGGCTCCCGATTCCGCTCTGAAATCGCGCCGCGCATCGCGGATTTCATCCGCTCGCATGAGCCGAAAGCAGCCAAGACACCGAGACGGGCGGCTGCGGAATAAACGGCTGCTACTTGCAACATCCGCCTAAATCGAATTGCCTGAGATGATTCGATTCGGATTTGCGGCCCGATGATGCAGCTTTTCTTTCCGAGTTTCCTAAAGTCCGCTCCCGTCTCGAAGGAGCCAAAACGGCTCGTCATCTCCTGCGCGAACGAGGCCTATGAAATTCTCGTGCAGCGCCACCCGCGGGCGCGGCGCTACACCTTGCGCGTGCGCGAAGCTCGCCGGGATATTGTGCTGACGATTCCACCCCGAGGCAGCCTGCGTGAAGCGCATGCTTTTGCCGAACGCAACGCAAACTGGATCGCAACAAAGCTGAAGAAAATTCCGGAGCCGGTTCCTTTTGCGGACGGGGAAACGATTCCCTTTCGCGGCATCCTGCACCGCATCGAGCATCGCCCGAAATCGCGCGGCACGGTCTGGCCGGAAATTTCCGGCGATGGCGTTTCACTTCTTTGTGTCGCGGGACAAGCCGCGCATATTTCCCGGCGCGTGCGGGACTTTCTGAAGCGCGAGGCAAGGCAGGATTTGCTTTCAGCCACCCGCCTGCACGCGCGGAAACTCGGCGTTGAAATCGACCGCGTGGGCTTGCGCGACAGCACGAGCCGGTGGGGTTCTTGTTCCTATGACGGCTCGCTGAGTTATTCCTGGCGGCTCATCATGGCGCCGTCCTTTGTATTGGATTATCTGGCGGCCCACGAAGTCGCGCACCGGCGCGAACTCAATCACTCAGCCCGGTTCTGGCGCGTGGTGGATGAACTGACAGGCGAGCGCCGCCGCGCGGAAGCGTGGCTCAAGGCGCATGGCAATTCATTGCATCGCTACGGCGCGAAGGAAACGAACTAGCGGCCGAGCAAGCGATCAAGCAGCCAGCCATCCATCGAGGAATCGTTCCGGCTTGGCGCCGGGCCGGACGAAACAGGGGCATCGATGACCGGAGTTTGCGGAACCGGCATTCGTCCGTAGCCGCGCTCATCCGTTCCGGGCAATGCTATCGGCGGCACATTCTCGTGCGCCGCGCGCATCAACTTGTTCCAGATGTCCACCGGAATGCTGGAACCTGAAGCGCGCTTGGTCGGAGAATTATCGTCGTTGCCGAGCCACACGCCGGTAACGAGACGTCCGGTATAACCAATGAACCAGGCATCACGAAAATCCTGGCTGGTCCCGGTTTTTCCGGCGGCTGGCCAACCGGGAATTTTTGCGCGTTGGGCGGTTCCGGTGAGCAGTGTTTCTTCCAGCATCCGGTTCATCATGGTGAGATGCGGCGGCGCCACCACGCTGCCCGGCCCGCCTGACGCGGAGCGCGCGAACAGGATCGAGCCGTCGGCACCTTTCACCTGCTCCACGACTCGCGGAACAATGCCAATGCCCCCGTTAGCAAAGGGCGCGTAGGCCGAGACGAGTTCAAGCAGCGAGACTTCCGACGTGCCGAGCGCGATGGAAGCGTTCGATGTGAGCTTCGAGGAAATTCCGAGCCGGTGCGCGGTCTTGATGACGGCATTCGGGCCAACTTCGAGTCCGAGGCGGACGGATACCGTATTCAAGGAATGCGAAAGCGCAGTCGTGAGCGTAACCGGTCCGCGATATTCCTTGGTGTAGTTTTCAGGCTTCCAGCCTCTGATGTTGATCGGCGCGTCTTCGCGCACTGTTTCGGGTGTCAGCCCGCGCTCCAGCGCCGTCAGATAGACGAACGGCTTGAAGGCCGAACCAGGCTGGCGTTTCGCATTGATCGCGCGGTTGAACTGGCTGTCGTAATAATTTCTTCCGCCGACCAGCGCGCGGATTGCGCCGTCCGGGTCCATCGAAACAACAGCGCCCTGCGTCACGCCGTATTTTTCGCCTTTCGCAGCGAGTTCATCCGCGAGCGCCCGTTCGGCCTGCGTCTGCAAAACGGAATCGATGGTGGTCTGAACCGTAATATCCTTACCGGCACGGCCGACGAGTTCTTCGAGTTCATCCATAATCAGGTCCGCGATGTAGCCCGTCGAGCCGAGATTGTCGTATTTCACAATGGTAAGCGGACGCGAGCGCGTGATGTTCACCATCTCGTTGGTGATGAAACCGGCATCCACCATCGCGGCCATTACAAGCTCCGCACGCTCGCGCGCGAGTTTAGGATTGCGGTTGGGCGCGAGACGGGATGGGGCTTTCACGAGGCCTGCGAGAACCGCTGCTTCGCCAAGCGTCACCATGCGTGCGGATTTTCCGAAGTAGCGTTGTGCAGCGGCCTCCACGCCGTAAGCGCCAGAGCCAAAATAAACGCGGTTCAGATACAATTCGAGAATTTCATCCTTCGAATAGGAAGCCTCAAGCCACAAAGCGAGCACCAGCTCGTCGAGCTTGCGGGCGAGCGTGCGCTTTTCATTCAGGAAAAGATTCTTTGCGAGCTGCTGCGTGAGCGTCGAGCCGCCTTCGCGCGGAGCCATCGCCTTCAGGTTCACCAATACGGCGCGCATGATGCCGATCGGATCAAAACCAAAATGCGAACGGAAGCGGCGGTCCTCGATCGCGATGAATGCCTGAGGCAAATAAGGCGGCATCCCCTTTACCGGAATCGAAACGCCGCCGGTATCGCCGCGGGTGGCGAGTACATGCCCATCCATGCCGAGAATTGAAATCGTCGGCGGGCGTTTCGGCAACACGAGCGACTGCAACGACGGCAGACGCACGGTCTGCCAGACGAACAATCCGGCTACAGCGATCATGCACCAGATCGCGAGCACGATGCCCCAATAGATCAATCTGCCGAGCCGGCCGCGTTTCTGTTTTCGTGGCTTGACCGGACGAGGTGCGTCGCGGCGGAGCGGGCGTTCACTATTGTAAGAACGGGACACGGCTGCGCCGCCGGCGCGGTCGCGCGCGTCCACCCGCACATTCAGCAACGAGCCGAATGTATCGAGCACCGGCTCCCGGCGTGCGGCTTTGCGCTTTCTGAAAAACATATCGGTCCCGTCCCGCACCGCGTATTCGCGGTTAAAGAAACCTAAATCGGCGGATTTAAAGCGGGGTTAAGCCCGGGCTTGGGCTCTAAGCGGACTTTTTGGAGCCGTCCGCGGACTCCGGCTGCTCGAAAGCCGCCAGCAACGCCCGCCGGATCGCGGCCTGCCGCTGAGGCGAAACGATCTTCGCGCCGGTCAGGTCGGTGACGTAAAAGACGTCGATCACACGCTCGCCGAAGGTCGCCACATGGGCAGAGGCGATGTTCAGGTTCAGGCGAGAAATCGTGTTGGTGAGATTGAACAAAAGTCCCGGCCGGTCGAGGCCGATCACCTCAATCACCGTATGACGATCCGACCAGACATTGTTCACATTGACTTCCGGCTCGATCATAAACGCCGCGTGACGCGGTTTAGGCGCGCGGCGGGCAATCACTTCCGGTAACTGCGCCTCGCCACGCAGCGTTCGTTCGATACCTTCGGCGATGCGCGTGGCGCGGCGATCTTCGTCTTCGTCGCGGTCGAACTCGCGGGAAATGGAAATTGTATCGAGCGCAAGGCCGTCGGTGGTCGTAAAAATCTGCGCGTCAACGATATTGCCGCCCGCAACCGCACACGCGCCGGCGATGATCGAAAGCAGGCGCGGATGGTCGGGCGCGAGAATAGTGAGCTCGGTGACGCCGCGCTGCTGATCTGGCCGCGCGGCTGTTGCAAGCGAACGGCTTGCTCGTTCCGATTCGTTTAGGAAACGCGCGTGTTCTATTTTCCGCGCGAGATCCACTTTCAACCAGTAGGGCGGATAATGTTTCGCGATGTAGCGCTCCAGCTTAGCCGGATCCCAATCCTTCATCGCTACGCGGAATTCCGCTTGCGCCATCTCCACGCGCTTGCTGCGGTTCACTTCGGAGAAGCCGCCGGTGAGCACCGGCTCGGTTTCGTAATAAAGGCTGCGAAGCAACTGCGCCTTCCAGCCGTTCCACACGCCTGGTCCAACGGCGCGAATATCAGCAGTCGTCAAAATCAAAAGCATTTTTAGCCGTTCAAGGCTTTGAACGACGGCGACGAACGATTCGATTGTTTTGCGATCGTTGATATCGCGTGATTGCGCCACCGTGGACATCACGAGGTGTTTTTCCACCAGCCAGGAAACCGTCTCGGTTTCGGCGGCGTTCAACCCGAAGCGCGGGCAAAGCTTGCGCGCAACGCGCGCGCCGGCAATCGAATGGTCCTCGAGACGGCCTTTCGCGATGTCATGCAGGAACAGCGCGATGTAAAGCAGATCGCGGTTTTTGATGCCGGACATCAACTCATTGGCGAGGCCGTATTCCGGATTTGTGCCTTGCTCGATTTCATACAGCACGCCGATGCAACGCAGGAGATGCTCGTCCACCGTATAGTGGTGATAGAGATTGAACTGCATCATCGCGACGACGCGCCCGAATTCAGGAACAAATTTCCCCAGCACGCCTGTCTCATTCATTTTCCGCAGCACGATTTCCGGCGTGTTGCGTGACGTCAGAATCTCGCGAAACAAACGATTTGCTTCCTTGTCTTCACGCAAATCCGCGTCGATCAGCTTCAGCGAGCGCCGGGCGAGATGCAGCACATTCGGGTGCAATTCGAGATTATGGCTGTCGGCCACCTGAAACAGCCGGATCAGATTGACCGGATCGCGCTCGAACGCATCTTCATCCACGACATTCAGGCGGTCGAAATTCACGATGAAGTCGTCGTGGCCTTTAATCTTCCAGCTTTTCTTGCGGGTGAGCGTGGCGACGACGCGGCTGAGGCGCGGCACCGGCGCGGCTTGCTGCTGCTCTAGCGCCGCGCACATGATGCCCGTGAGATCTCCGACGTCTTTCGCGACCAGAAAGTAATGTTTCATAAATCGCTCGACGTCCTGCATACCGGGATGTTCGGTGTAGCCGAGCCGTTCGGCCATCTCGCGCTGCACGTCGAAGGAGAGCCGCTCTTCCGCGCGGCCGGTGAGAAAATGCAGATTGCATCTCACCGCCCAGAGGAAGTCCTCGCAGCGGCGGAAGAGCGAAAGCTCTGCCGCGGTGAAAACGCCCTTCTCCACAAGCTCGGCGGTGGAGTTCACGCGGTAGACATATTTGGCGATCCAGAACAGCGTGTGCAGGTCGCGCAGGCCGCCCTTGCCTTCCTTGACGTTCGGCTCGACGAGATAACGCGACTGGCCGACGCGCCGGTGACGCTCGTCGCGTTCCGCAAGTTTCGCGGTGACGAATTCGGCGGCACTGCCCTGCACGATCTCCTTGTCAAAGCGTTTGATCAGTTCCTCGAAAAGTTTTTCGTCACCGACAAGATGCCTTGCTTCCAGAATCGTCGTGCGGATCGTGATGTCGGCACGCGACTGACGGATGCATTCGTCCACTGACCGCGTGGCGTGGCCGACCTTCAGACCCATGTCCCACAGCGCATACAGGATCGCCTCGGCGACACTCTCGCCCCAGGCGGTCTGCTTGTAAGGAAGCAAAAACAGAAGATCGATGTCGGAACCGGGCGCCAGCAACCCGCGCCCATATCCGCCGACGGCGACAATCGCCATACGCTCGCTGGATGAAGGATTTTGCGATTTATAAAGCGCGCCCGCGGTGAATTCATGCGCGATTCTGATAATCTCATCCATCAACGCGGAAAGCCCGCCCGCGCATTCACGCCCGGAGCCACTCGCGATCAGATGCTTCTCCGCGCGCTTCCTGCCTTCGAGCAGCGCGGCCTTGAGCTGACTCGCAAGCGCGATGCGCAAATTCGCTTCGCCGCCCGATTGCGAAATGGCGGCGGCGATTCCAGCGCGGATTTTTTCCGCGTTGATTAATTCCGAAGAAGCTGGTTTTTGCCGGCGCCTGCTGGATTGAGCCATCAAGAATTTCCTGCCGGCATCCGCATAGCCGATAGATTCGCGGGAGTCATTGGCACCGTGCAAAACCACATTATCCGGAGCATTATTGCAACTTATGTCCGGATCAATCTTTATCCCGGAGTCTATTTGCGGATATAGATGCGGTGATTTTTATCAGGTGAAAAGCCATGAAAGCCGACGAACTTCGCGAATTGCAGGCACCGCTAAAAGACCGCTATCGCAAGGAGCCGGGTGCGGCATTTATCACGCTCAAGGCTAAAGGTGCTCTCGATCAGGGCATCGCATGTAAAGTTGAAACCGGCCGCGCGATTGCCATTGCCGGACTTCATCCGGCTACCGGCGGTTCGGGACACGAGCTTTGTTCCGGCGACATGCTGCTGGAGGCGCTGGTCGCCTGCGCGGGGGTTACTGTCCGCGCGGTATCCACGGCGCTCGGCATTGAAGTGCGCGGCGGCGCGGTCGAGGCCGAAGGCGATCTCGATTTTCGCGGTACGCTTGGCGTGGACAAGGAAGCACCGGTCGGCTTCCGTTCGATTCGCCTGAAGTTCACGCTCGATACTGACGCGCCGCAAGAGCAGATCGACAAATTATTGAATCTGACCGAGCGTTACTGCGTCGTATTGCAGACGGTGCGGAATTCCGTCGCGACGGAATCCGTTGTCACCCGCAAGGCCTGATTATTTTTTCTTCCCCAGCCCTTTGAGTTGATAAAGCGCTTCCAGCGCCTCTTTCGGCGTGAGCGCATCCGGGTCGATCTTCCTGAGCGCGTCGCCGAGCGGATCGGTTTTGGGCTCGGCATTTCGCGCGCTTGAGAATAGCGGCAGATCGTCGATCATTTTTTTCGAAGGCGATGTGCGATCCGAGGCTTCAAGCTCGCCGAGCACAATCCGCGCCCGTTCGACGACCGCCGCGGGCAAACCCGCGAGCTTTGCCACTTGCACACCGTAAGAACGGTCAGCGACGCCCGGCGCGACTTCATGCAAAAAGACCACGTCGTTCTGAAATTCCTTCACGCGCACGGTGGCGTTCAGGAGCCGTTTCAGTTTCGCGGAAAGCGCCGTTAGTTCGTGAAAGTGCGTCGCGAACAAGGTACGGCAGCGATTTACTTCATGCAGATGCTCCAGGCTCGCCCAGGCAATCGAAAGACCATCGAAGGTCGCCGTGCCGCGTCCAATCTCGTCCAAAATTACGAGCGCACGTTCCTTGGCCTGATTCAGAATCGCGGCCGTCTCGACCATCTCAACCATGAAGGTCGACCGCCCCCGTGCGAGATCGTCGGCGGCACCGACGCGCGAAAACAGCCGGTCAACGACGCCGATATGTGCCTGCTTCGCCGGCACATAGCTTCCCATCTGCGCGAGAATAACGATCAGCGCGTTCTGCCGGAGGAAGGTGGATTTGCCCGCCATGTTCGGGCCGGTGACGAGCCAGATGCGGCCGGTTTTCTCATTTGAAGGCGGCGACAGATCGCAATCGTTTGGAACAAACGGCCCGCCATCGAGCCGCAATGCATCCTCAACGACGGGATGGCGTCCACCTTCGATCTTGAAATTCAGTGAATGGTCAATCTGCGGGCGTACCCAGTTTTCGCTTTCGGCCAGCTCAGCAAGTGCCGCCGCCACATCGATCCGCGCCAGCGCGGCGGCGACGGCTTCGAGCGTTTTTGAAACCTTCAGAATTTCCGCACTCAGTTGCTCGAAGATCGAAAGCTCAAGTGCCAGCGCTTTGTCCGCGGCGCTGACAATGCGATCTTCGATCTCGCCAAGTTCCGTGGAAGAAAACCGCATCACGCCCGCCAGCGTCTGGCGGTGGATGAATTTCTCCCGCCATGGCGCAGACATCAGTTTTTCACCGTGTTGCGAGGAGACTTCCAGAAAATACCCAAGCACATTGTTGTGATTGATCTTCAGCGCTTTTATCGCGGTTTCATCCGCATAACGTGACTGAAGTCCGGCGATCACTTGTCTTGAGTCATCGCGCAGCTTGCGAAGACCATCGAGATTGTCGTCGTATCCGGCACGCACGAAACCGCCATCGGCTTTCTGCAAGGGAAGCTCGTCGGCGAGTGCTGTGAGCAAAAGTTTCTGCAATTCGGGTTTTGGTGCTGCCAGCGCCTTGGCGGCGGAAGCGATTTCCGATGGACCGGATTTTAAAAGCTTAGAGAGCGCCGACGCCGCGTCGAGAGAATCCCGGATTGCCGCGAGATCGCGCGGGCCACCGCGGCCCAGGGATAAACGCGCCAAAGAGCGAGAGAGATCGGGTGCTACCCGCATCAACGCGTGTACATCTGCCTTCAGTTTTGTATTTTCAATAAAATGTGCAACCGCATCGAGCCAGTTCTTGATGACATCCGGATCGGTAGAAGGACTTGCAAGTCTTGAAGCAAGCAACCGCGCTCCGACCGAAGTGACTGTGCGGTCGATGACCGACAGCAGACTGCCTTTCGTTTCCCCGCCTAGCGTGCGGACAAGCTCGAGATTGGCGCGGGTAGCGGCGTCGATGGAAAGAACCGCATTCGCTTCTTCGCGCGAGGGCGACACAAGCGCTGGCCGCTTTCCGATTTGCGTGCGTTCGATGTAAGTGGTGATCGCGGCCGCCGCGATGAGTTCAGGCCGGCTGAACTGCCCGAAGGCTTCACTGGAGGCGACGGCGAAGAACGAAGTCAATCTGCGTTCAGCCGTCGTTCCGTCGAACACATCTTTCGCGACCGGTGTCACCGCCGGAAGCGAGCGCCAATAGGCGCGAAATTCCGGATCGTCGTACAGCAGGTCCGCGACAATAATTTCCCCCGGCTCCAGCCGCGCAATCTCGGCGGAAAGCTGAGACACCTCGCGCTCCGCGACATGAAATTCGCCGGTGGAAATATCGACCCAAGCCAATCCAAAGACAGCTTCCGCATCGCTTGACGTCCGCGCACGCGCAACCGCGAGCAGCCAATTGTTGCGCCGGGCGTTCAGCAGCGTGTCTTCAGTGAGCGTGCCGGGCGTGACGAGGCGAACAACATCGCGCTTCACGACGGACTTCGGTCCGCGCTTCTTCGCCTCGGTGGGATCCTCAAGCTGCTCGCAAACAGCGACGCGATGCCCCAGCGCGATCAGCCGGTGGAGGTATTCATCCGCGCGTTCCACCGGCACGCCGCACATCGGAATGTCCTGATCGAGATGCTTGCCGCGCTTGGTGAGCACGATTCCGAGCGCGCGTGAGGCGATTTCGGCATCGTTGAAAAACAGCTCGTAAAAGTCGCCCATCCGGTAGAACAGGAGGCTGCCGGGATTGGCGGCTTTGATCTCGATATACTGCTCCATCATCGGCGTGACGCGAGTGGCCGTTATCGGCGAATCCTGTCCGCCATTCTCCGCTGCCGCATTTTTTTGCTCGCCGTGCATGGTGCCGCACGCTAGCAGATACCGGCCCGCCGATCAGCGTATCCAGGACGATCTTGGCGAAGTCCTTGTGAATACAGAGCTTGCTCGGCTAACGTCTAAGTGAAAGCCGCCGTTGCGGCAGTGTAGGAATTCCAGATGGACGCCGAGAACAAGAAAAGCCGCAAGCCGGCCGCGAAAAGCCGCCCCGAACGCCCGCATTTCACGGATCAGGAAGCGCTCGAATTTCACAGCCGTGGCCGCCCCGGCAAGCTGGAGATCATGGCCACGAAGCCGATGGCCACCCAGCGCGATCTTTCGCTCGCCTATTCGCCCGGCGTAGCCGTGCCGGTGCTGGCGATCGCGGAAGACCCGAGCAAGGCGTTCGACTACACGGCGAAAGGCAATCTCGTTGGCGTCATTACCAACGGCACCGCCATTCTCGGTCTTGGCAATCGCGGCGCGCTGGCCGCAAAGCCGGTGATGGAAGGCAAGGCGGTGCTGTTCAAGCGCTTCGCCGACATCGACGCATTCGATCTTGAAGTCGGCACCGAAGACCCGGACGAGTTCATCAATTGCGTGCGCTATCTCGGACTCACCTTCGGCGGCATCAATCTCGAAGACATCAAAGCTCCCGAATGCTTCATCATCGAACAGCGGCTGCGTGAGCTGCTCGACATTCCCGTTTTCCACGACGACCAGCATGGCACGGCGATCATCGCCGCCGCCGGCGTCATCAACGCGCTCGACTTAACCGGCCGCGACATGCGCACTACAAAACTCGTGGTGAACGGCGCCGGCGCATCCGGCATCGCCTGCGTCGAATTGCTGAAATCACTTGGCCTCAATCCGAAAAACGTGACGCTCGTGGACACCAAGGGCGTCATTTATCAGGGCCGCAAAGAAGGCATGAACCAGTGGAAGTCAGCGCACGCGATTGATACGAAAGCGCGCACGCTCGCGGATGCCTTCGAGGGCTGCGACATTGCCTTCGGACTCTCGCAGAAAGGCGCCTTCACCGCAGAGATGGTCAAGTCGATGGCGGCGAACCCGATCATCTTCGCGATGGCGAACCCTGATCCGGAAATCACGGTGGAGGAAGTTGCGACAATCCGCGACGACGCCATCATGGCGACCGGCCGTTCGGACTATCCGAACCAGATCAACAACGTTCTGGGCTTCCCGTATATCTTCCGTGGCGCGCTCGATGTGCGCGCGACCACGATCAACATGGAAATGAAGATCGCAGCGGCGAAGGCATTGGCCGATCTTGCCCGCGAGGATGTGCCGGACGAAGTTGCCGCCGCTTACGGCGCACGTCCGAAATACGGCCCGGACTACATCATCCCGGTGCCATTTGATCCGCGCCTGATTTATGCCGTTCCGCCCGCAGTGGCGAAAGCCGCAATGGATACCGGCGTCGCCCGCAAACCGATCGTGGACATGGATGCATACAAGCATCAGCTCCGCTCGCGGCTTGACCCTGTCGCGGGCGTGCTTGCGCGCGTTTATGAGCGCGTACGGCGTCAGCCGAAGCGTATCGTCTTCGCGGAAGGCGAAGAGGAACAGGTGATCCGCGCCGCTTCCACCTTCGCCAATCAAAAGCTCGGCACCGCTGTTCTTGTCGGGCGCGAAGACCGCATCCGCGAAGCCGCCGTAAACGCCAATATTGAACTGACTGATTCAATCGAGATTCACAACGCCGCACTATCGAAGCGCAATATCGACTACGCCAACTACCTGTACGAACGCCTTCAACGCAAAGGTTTTCTGTTCCGCGATTGCCAGCGGCTCGTGAACAACGACCGCAATCATTTCGCCGCCTGCATGGTCGCGCTCGGCGACGCCGATGCGATGGTTTCCGGCGTCACGCGCAATTACACGGTAGTGCTCGAAGACATCCGCCACGTAATTGATAGCAAGCCCGGTCACCGCGTGATGGGTATTTCGCTCGTGCTCGCGCGCGGGCGAACGGTAATCGTCGCCGATACCGCCGTCACCGAAATGCCGGAAGCAAACGAACTTGTCGAAATCGCCATTGAAGCTGCGGGTGTGGCACGCCGTCTTGGTTATGAACCGCGGGTGGCGATGCTCGCCTTCTCCACATTCGGCCATCCGCCGGGTGAGCGCAGCATTCGCGTGAAAGAAGCGGTGAAGATTCTTCACGAGCGCCGCGTGGACTTCGAGGTGGACGGTGAAATGAGCGCCGAGGTTGCGCTCAATCGCGATCTCGCCGCCGCCTATCCGTTCAGCCGTCTTTCAGGCCCCGCCAATGTGCTGATCATGCCCGCGTTCCATTCCGCGGCAATCTCCACAAAGATGTTGCAGGAACTTGGCGGCGCCACCGTGATTGGCCCGCTGCTCGTCGGCTTGGACAAGCCGGTGCAGATCGTCCAACTCGGCGCGAAAGATTCCGATCTGGTGAACATGGCGGCGCTTGCCGCGTTCAACATTTCGGGCTGATCAGACTTTCAAACCCTTCTCGCGGACAAGCTCCGTGAGTTTGCGCTCGGGCCGCGCGCCGATGTGAGAAATCACTTCGGCCGCGGCGAGCGCGCCGAGCTTCGCCGAATCCGCGTGCGGAAATCCTTTTGCGAACCCGTGCAGGAAACCGGCCGCGAAGAGATCGCCGGCGCCCGTAGCGTCCACCACTTTCGCGATCGGAAATGCCGGCACGGTTTCCGTATTCCCGGCGGAAGCAATCACCGCGCCCTTTTCGCTGCGGGTTACGATAGCGAGCTTCGCGTCCTTTTTTATTTCGGAAAGTGCTGTATCAAAATCGCTCGTCTCGTAGAGACTCTTCAATTCGCCTTCGTTCGCGAAAACGAGATCGACGGTTTTCGTTCTGATGAGATCGAGAAATTCCGCGCGGTAACGTCCTACACAGAAAGCATCCGACAGTGTGAGCGCGACCTGCCGCCCCGCGCCATGCGCGATCTTCGCAGCCTTGCGGAAGGCTTCCTTGGCGTCAGTCGGGTCCCACAAATATCCTTCGAGATAGGTGATCGCGGCTGCCGCGACTTCATCCTCGTTCACATCCTGCGGCGTGAGATTCTGCGCGGCACCCAGATACGTATTCATCGTGCGCTCGCCGTCCGGCGTCACCAGCACATAGCAGCAAGCGGTAGATGGTCCATCTTTCGCAGGCGGTGTCGTGAAACTCACGCCCGCCGCACGGATGTCGTGAATGAAAACCTTGCCCAGCTGATCGTCCTTCACCTTGCCGACGAAAGCCGCCCGTCCGCCGAAGGAGGCGACACCCACGATGGTATTGGCCGCCGAGCCGCCGGAGATTTCCGTGGCCGGTCCCATTGCCTCATAGATCGACTTGGCGCGCGGCCCGTCGATCAGGGACATTGAGCCTTTCGCCATTTTCTGGCTGACGAGAAAATCGTCCTCCGTGCGCGCGAGCACGTCCACGATCGCATTCCCGATTCCCAATACATCGTACTTGGCGGCGGCCATTTTCCCCTCCGAGCGAGACGCGCCGGACTAGCAAAGCACCGGCCTCGCCGCAATGTTGCGCTTGAGCGGCTGACGCGCGCATGGCATGACCCTGCGCGCAAGCAGGGAAGTCTTCGATGGCCGGGTTCAAGGAACGGGTATTTTCAGGGGTGCAGCCGACCGGCAACTTGCACCTCGGCAACTATCTTGGTGCGATCAAGCGCTTCGTCGAGCTACAGCAGAAATACGAATGCATTTATTGCGTCGTGGACCTGCATGCCATCACGGTCGCGCAAGACCCCGCCGAACTCACCCATAACATCCGCGAAGTGACGGCGGCCTTCATCGCCTGCGGCATCGACCCGAAAAAACACATCATTTTCAACCAGTCGCAGGTGCAGGAGCACGCCGAGCTTGCCTGGATTTTCAATTGCATCGCCCGCATCGGCTGGCTGAACCGCATGACGCAGTTCAAGGAGAAGGCCGGCAAGGATCGCGAGAACGCGTCAATCGGTCTTTATGCGTATCCGGTTCTGATGGCCGCCGATATTCTAGCGTATAGGGCGACGCATGTTCCGGTGGGCGAAGACCAGAAGCAGCATCTCGAACTCGCGCGCGACATCGCGCAGAAATTCAACAACGATTTTGCCGAACGCATCAAGGCGCTCGGCCATGGCGACGCTTTCTTCCCGCTGACGGAGCCACTGATCTCCGGTCCAGCCACGCGCGTAATGTCGCTGCGCGACGGCACGAAGAAAATGTCGAAATCGGATGCGTCCGATTATTCGCGCATCAATCTGACGGACGTCGCTGACGAAATTGCGCAGAAAATCCGCAAGGCCCGCACCGACTCAGAACCGCTGCCTTCCGACGAGAAGGCGCTTGAGGCACGCGCGGAAGCCGACAATCTTGTTGGCATCTATGCCGCGCTCGCCAACAAGACGAAGGCTGACGTGCTCAACCAGTTCGCGGGAGCGCAGTTCTCCAAATTCAAGGAAGACCTGACCGCGTTATCCGTCGAGAAACTCGGACCCATCGGCGCGGAAATGAAACGGCTCGTGCAAGACACAAAATATATCGATTCCGTGCTGGCCGATGGTTCAGCCCGCGCCCGCGCCATCGCGACCCCCATCCTGAAATCGGTTAAAGACATCGTCGGTTTGGTCCATTCCTGAACGCAACGTAAGTGTGCTTGTGATTGCGTGCCTTCGCATGGCAGCATGAACGCGCGGCGGAGAATGAATGAGCATTAAACGAAAAAGCTACGAACCCGGCCATCACCGGAAATTTCTCGTCATCATTGACGAGACGCCGGAATGTGACCGCGCCGTCTATTACGCGAGCCGCCGCGCCGCGCGCACCGGCGGCAAGCTCGTGATGCTCGCGGTCGTTTCCGTCGGCGACGTCAACCAGCAATGGCTGGGCGTCGGCGATCTGATGCTTGAAGAAGCCCGCGAAGAGGCCGACGGCCGCCTCGATCACTATGCCGCACGGGCGCGCAATCTGGCCGGCGTCGATCCTGAGCGCGTATTGCGCCAGGGCGTGAAAGCCGAGGAAGTCGTCAAATACATTGAGGAAGACGAGGATGTCGGCATTCTGGTGCTGGCGGCCGGCACCAGTGCGGAGGGTCCGGGTCCGCTCGTCAGCTCGCTGGCGGGTGTGGGTTCCGGCACGTTTCCCGTTCCCATCACGATTGTGCCCGGAAACCTCAAGGATGAAGACCTCGACGCGATTGCTTGAGGCTGTTGGCCGGAGCCCCTTCCGGAACCCGTCCGGAAGCCCTAAATAAGTACCGATATTCGTTACCGCGTCGCTTCGTGCGCCCCGAAAGGGAAAGCAGATGTTCATTCAGACCGAAACCACGCCAAATCCGGCCACGCTCAAATTCCTGCCAGGCCGCACCGTCATGGATAAGGGCACGCTCGATCTGCGCGATGCGCGCGGGGCGGAACAGTCTCCGCTTGCGCAACGCCTGTTCGCGGTGGATGGCGTAAGCGGCGTGTTCTTCGGACAGGATTTCATCACTGTCACCAAGAACACCGGCGAATGGGCGCATCTGAAGCCCGCGATCCTCGGCGCGATCATGGAACACTTTCTCTCCAACGAGCCGTTGGTGCGGACAGACGCCGGGCCGATGAAGACCGATGCCGACGACGAATTCTTCGAGGAAAAAGACGCGGGTACGGTCAAGACCATCAAGGAGCTGCTGGAGACGCGCGTGCGTCCGGCGGTCGCCTATGACGGCGGCGACATAACCTTTCGCGGATTCCGCGACGGCGTCGTCTATCTGAACATGAAAGGCTCCTGCGCGGGCTGCCCGTCTTCCACCGCGACCTTGAAGAACGGCATTGAAAATCTATTGCGCCATTTCGTTCCAGACGTCGTTGAAGTTCGCCCGGTCTGATGGTTGCCTGACGCGGCTCAACCAAGGGACATGGGCTGGGCAGGGATAATTGCCGCCGTCCGAAACCATCACAGAGAATAACGAAAATACGCCGTCCGATATGGCACAACCGGACGGCGCGTCGCTATCCGCGCCATCCCCTCAACCCGCGCCGGAAAAAATCTCGCGCCGGCTCCTCGCCGTCGATACAGCACTTGGCGCGTGCTCAGTCGCGGTGTTCGATCAGGATCAGGATCAACCGATCGCGGTAAATTCCATCGAGCTTGCCCGCGGGCATGCCGAAGCGCTGATGCCGATGATCGAGCGGGCGATGCTCGAGGCGGAAACGGCCTTCGATTCCCTGAGCCGCATCGTGACCACGACCGGCCCCGGAAGCTTCACCGGCCTGCGCGTCGGGATTTCAGCGGCGCGCGGTCTTGCCCTCGCCTGCCATAAACCCGCAGTTGGCGTTTCGACTCTGGCGGCTTTCTCGGCACCTTACCTCACAACGAAAGACACGATCCCGGTTGTCGCCGCCATCGATGCGCTACACGGAAATATCTATTTCCAGATGATCGGCGCCGGCGGAAGAATGCTCGTGTCCCCTCGCATCGGCAGTCTGGAAGATGCGATCCGCTTTGTGGCGACCGGTCCCGTGCGGCTAGTCGGCCCCGGCGCAAATCTTTTAGCCAACCGCTGGCCATCCGGGATTCAAGCGCCCGCGCTTGTCGATCCGCGTCCCGCACCGGACATCGTCTGGGTCGCGCGGCTCGGTTCCACCGCGAACCCTGAAACCGCCAAGCCGCGCCCGCTTTATCTGAAGGCTCCGGACGCGCAGCCGCAGGCCGCGAGCCGCCTGCCTCACAAATGATTGCCCTGCTCAATAAACTGTTTGGCAGGGTCGAGCCGGCGATTTTAGAGGCGCGGCCTGACGATGCGTCCGCCATCGCCTCGGTGCATTCGCTCTCATTCCTGCATGGCTGGAGCGAAGCCGAAGTCGAACGGCTGCTATCGGATAAAACAACACTCGGCCATGTTGCCAGACTGCATGGCGGCTCCGGGCCCGTTGTCGCTTTTGTTCTGTCGCATTCGGTTTTGGACGAGGCGGAAATCCTGACGATTGCCGTCGTCTCCCATGCACGGGGTAAAGGTATCGCCGAGAGGCTGCTTGCAAGGCATATGGGACGGCTCGCCTCCCTGGGCGTACGCAAGCTATTCCTTGAAGTCGACGAAAAGAACACGGCCGCCAGAAAACTCTATGCCCGCACCGGGTTTCAGGAAGTGGGCAGGCGTGACGGTTATTACAGGCGTCCCGAAGGAAATGCCGCAGCACTCACTATGCGGCGCGACCTGATTTAACCGGACAGTGGACGCGGCAGATCATCGTCCGTAAAATCGCGCCATTACAGGAATCATAAATTGGCCGTCGATAAACCTACAGCAATTGAAGCCGCGTGCATCGCCAAGGGCATGCGCATGACCGAGCAGCGTCGCATCATCGCGCGCGTGCTGGGTGACGCGCACGATCACCCCGATGTGGAAGAGTTGTACCGCCGTGCGGTCAAGATCGACGAGGAGATTTCGATTTCGACGGTCTACCGAACCGTTCGCTTGCTGGAAGATGCCGGCATCATCGAGCGCCACGACTTTCGCGAGGGGCGTTCGCGCTATGAGCAAGTGCCGGAAAAACATCACGACCACTTGATTAATCTGCGCACCGGCGAAGTGACCGAATTCCGCTCGGAAGAAATCGAGCGATTGCAGGAGGCGGTCGCGCGCAAGCTCGGCTACAAGCTGGTCAATCACCGGCTCGAACTTTACGCAGTACCGCTTGACGACAAAAAATCCTGAACCTTCATGATCCGAACTGCATTCGTTATCACCGTGATCGCTGCGGTCGCGCTGATCGCGATTCCGGTTCAGTGGGTCGGGCTGAAGCTCCGTTTGCCATATCGAAAAAGCCTGCCGCGCGCGTTTCACCGCATCGTGCTGTGCGTTATCGGCATCCGCGTAATCGTACACGGCTCGCCTGTCATGGACCGCCCATTACTCCTCATATCGAATCACTCCACGTATCTGGACATTCCCGTTCTCGGCTCGATTATTCCGCTCATCTTCATCGCCAAGGCTGAGATCGCGGGCTGGCCCGTATTCGGCATGTTGGCGAAGTTGCAGCGTTCCATTTTCGTGGACCGCGCCAAACGCCACTCGACCGGCGAAATCAACAAGAGGATTGCAAAGCATCTTTCCGACGGCGACCCGGTCGTATTGTTCGGGGAAGGAACGTCGAACGACGGAAACCGGATACTGCCGTTTCGCTCGGCCCTCATCGGCGCGATCCGCACCGCGCTCGACGACAACGGCCGCGCTTTTGTGCAACCCGTTTCGGTCGCTTACACGAAGTATCAGGGCTTGCCGATGGGACGGCAATTCCGCGCGCACGCTGCCTGGTATGGCGACATGGATATGATCGCGCATCTTCTCCATGTGCTTCGCGCGGGTGTAATCGATGTCATCGTCACATTCGGCCCGCAGCAGCAGATCAGCGGGGGAATCGACCGCAAATTGCTTGCCCGCTCGGCCGAAGACTCAGTCCGCCGTATGACCGCGAACGCGCTTTCAGGCCGGGAACTTGCCCTTTCCAAGCCGGTTTCCCTGCCCGTCGAAACCCGCTAAATTTGCCCGAGCGGCAGGATAGCGGGTGAGCAACAGGGTCCATGAATTTGATACAGGCGGCGCAAAATGCGGCGCTAACGGCGTGATGAGCCAACCCCGCAAACTCTACATAAAATCGTTCGGTTGCCAGATGAACGTCCATGACGCGCAGCGCATGGCCGACGCAATGGCAAATGAAGGTTTTACCGAAACGGAAAAAGCCGGTGAAGCGAGCCTGCTTATCCTGAACACCTGCCACATCCGCGAAAAGGCGGCCGAGAAGGTTTACTCGGAGCTGGGCCGCCTGCGCGTCATGAAAGATGAAGCCGCGAAGGATGGCCGCCGCATGGTCGTGGTGGTGGCGGGCTGCGTCGCGCAAGCCGAGGGAAATGAAATTCTGCGGCGCGCTTCTGCCGTCGATCTGGTCGTCGGTCCCCAGAGCATTCACAAGCTGCCAGACTTGCTGGCGCGCGTCGAAAAAGGCGAAAGGCCTGTCGAGACCGAATTTCCGGTCGAGGACAAATTCGGCTTTCTCGCTCCCGCGACGAAGCAGGCTACGCTCGCGCGCGGCTTCAGCGCGTTTCTCACCGTGCAGGAAGGATGCGATAAATTCTGCACCTTCTGTGTTGTGCCCTATACGCGCGGTTCGGAAGTTTCGCGGCCCGTTGCAAAAATCATCGCGGAAGCAGAGCGCCTTGCCGACGCCGGCGTGCGGGAGATCACGCTGCTCGGGCAGAATGTGAACGGCTATCACGGAGCTGGATCTGACGACCGTAGCTGGTCGCTTGGCGATCTGCTGATGCGCCTCGCGGAAATCGAAGGGCTGGAACGGCTGCGTTACATGACCAGTC
Organism: uncultured Hyphomicrobiales bacterium; assembly: GCA_964620215.1. Taxonomy (GTDB): domain Bacteria; phylum Pseudomonadota; class Alphaproteobacteria; order Rhizobiales; family Xanthobacteraceae; genus JAUSIF01. Next base: position 22,209 of record CAZUJE010000001.1, on the reverse strand, counting down.
ATCCGCGCGACATGGACGACGATCTAATTTCCGCGCATCGCGATAACAAAAAGCTGATGCCGTTTCTTCATTTGCCGGTGCAGTCCGGCTCCGACCGGATTCTCGCGGCGATGAACCGCAATCATGATCGCGAAGAGTATTTCTCGATCATTGAGCGGGTCCGCGCTGCCCGGCCCGACATGGCGATTTCCTCGGATTTTATTGTCGGCTTCCCCGGTGAAACCGACGAGGACTTCGAGGAAACACTGGATCTCGTCGAGCGCGTCGGCTTTGCCCTCGCCTATTGTTTCAAATACAGCCCCCGGCCCGGCACTCCCGCCGCGGAAATGCCGCCCGTGAACGAAGTTGTGAAAATCGAGCGGCTCGCAAGGCTGCAAGCGCTGCTCGAAAAACAGCAGCGGAAGTTCAATCTCGCCTGTATTGGGCGCGAAATGGACCTTTTGCTGGAAAAGCCCGGTCGCGTGGATGGCGAGATCGTCGGGCGCTCCCCATATCTACAGCCGGTGCAGGTCAAAGCTCCACGCGGGATGATTGGAACGATCGTTAACGCGCGAATTCTCGAGGTTGGCGATCACCGTATCGCCGGCGAGCTGGTTCAACCTGTCCAAACTACACCGCTTCAGCCCATCGTCATCGGAGACGCCTAATTTGCGTGGTTCAGGCTCGGACATCGGCCAGATGAAGCCGTGGAAACAGGATAACGACACCGCCGCGCAAATCGTTGTGGCATTCGACGACAACCAGCAGGCGATGCGGCTGTTCGGCCTCCACAGTGAAAATCTCGCGCTGATCGAGCGCCGCCTCGGCGTGAGCGCGGACCAGCGTGGCAATCACGTCACGATCGAAGGACCGCGCGAAGCCTGCGAACAGGCGCGGCTCGTGCTTGAATCACTTTACCAGCAATTACGCGGCGGGCACGATCTCTCCACCGGCGATGTCGAAGGCGCGATTCGCCAGACGCTGTCACGGCCTGCGACGATGGAATCCGACACCGGCGAGCGCACGGGCTTCGAACAATTCCGGCTTCGCAAACGCCTCGTCCGCGCACGCACCGCCGGACAGGACGCCTATCTCCGCGCGCTTGCCAAAAACACGCTCGTATTCGCCGCCGGCCCGGCGGGAACGGGAAAGACCTGGCTTGCCGTCGCCTATGCGGTGCTGCTCCTGGAGCGCCGCGAGGTTGACCGGATTGTGCTCTCGCGCCCTGCGGTCGAAGCGGGCGAGCGGCTTGGCTTTCTCCCCGGTGACATGCGCGAGAAGGTCGACCCTTATCTCCGGCCCATCTATGACGCGCTCAATGATTTGATGGATCGCGGCATGGTGGAACGCGCGCTTGCATCCGGTGAAATCGAAATCGCCCCGCTCGCTTTCATGCGCGGGCGCACGCTGTCGAACGCCGCTGTGATCCTTGACGAAGCGCAGAACGCAACGCCCATGCAGATGAAAATGTTTCTCACGCGGCTCGGCGAGCATTCGCGCATGATCGTAACCGGCGATCCAAGTCAGATCGATTTGCCGGCCGGACAGGCTTCCGGTCTCAACGAGGCGGTCGGTCTGCTGTCGGGTCTGGAAGATGTCGCGCATTGTGCGTTCACGGCGGCCGATGTCGTGCGCCACGAACTTGTCTCGCGGATTGTTTCCGCCTACGACGCGGCGGACTCCATAAAGAAACGAGAGCCACGCTAATGGGCGTGACCGTCGATATTGCAGTCGAGGCAGGAGACTGGGAAAAACTCGCTGGCGTTCAGGCCTCTATTCGAGACGCGCTCTACGCCGTTTCCGAAGATTTCCAGTCTCTCAAGGCCGAATACAGCGTGTTGCTCACCGATGATGAACATATGCGCGCTCTGAACAAGACCTGGCGGAAAATCGACAAGCCTACGAATGTCTTGTCCTTCCCCGCCCCGGATGAGGCCAAAGCCGCGCAAGGCCTGCTCGGAGACATCGTAATTTCTTATGAGACACTTCTTCGCGAGGCTGCGGAAGAAAATAAGCAACCGCTGCACCATATCGCGCATCTGACCGTTCACGGCGCGTTGCATCTATTTGGCCTCGATCATCAGGATGACGGGGAAGCGGAAGCGATGGAAAATCACGAGCGGGAAATTCTTGCGCGCCTCGGAATTCCCGATCCCTACACATCCAGCAGCCGCAAGCTTGCGGAGACGGCATGAGTTCGACCGAACCCTCAGGGTCTTCATCGCTGAACGGCTGGCTGAGCCGACTGAAGGCTTTGGTCGGCCTTCGTCCTGCCTCGATCCGCACAGACCTTGAGGAAGTGCTCGCCGAGGACAAGGCCGGCAAGACCGAGTTCACGCCGGTCGAGCGCACGATGTTGCAGAATATCCTGGCGCTTGAGGAGCAGCGTATCGGCGACATCATGGTGCCGCGCGCGGACATCGTCGCCGTGCATAAGGACATCAAGATCGGCGAATTGCTGCGCGTGTTCGCCACCGCCGCCCATTCGCGCCTCGTTGTGTATGACGACACGCTCGATGACCCGACCGGCCTCGTGCATATTCGCGACGTTGTCGCTTACCTTACCGCTCGCGCACTGGTGAACAGCCAAATCAGCAGCCAGCCAGCTTCCGTGCTCCCAGCCGACCTTGACCCGCGTAATGTCGATCTCGCGGAACTGCTTTCGGCCACCCAGCTTGTCCGCCGCATCCTGTTCGCGCCGCCTTCCATGCCTGCGATCGATCTTCTTGTAAAAATGCAGGCCACGCGCATTCACCTTGCATTGGTCATCGACGAATATGGCGGCACCGACGGCCTAGTCTCGATGGAGGACATCGTCGAGCAGATTGTCGGCGACATCGAGGACGAGCACGACGATGCCGAGCTTGCCCAGATCGTGCAGCAGGCCGACGGCAGTTTCATCGCCGACGCGCGCGCGAGCCTCGACGAGGCGACCGAAAAAATCGGGGTGGAGTTCGCCGCCAACGAAGCCGCGGAGGAGGTGGACACGCTCGGTGGCCTGCTCGTGTTGCTCGCGGGCCGCCTGCCGGTACGCGGCGAGATCATTCCCGGTCCCGGAGATTTCGAAATCGAAGTTCTCGACGCGGATCCAAGACGCGCAAAACGGCTGAGAATTTCCCGCCGCCCGCCTGATATTTCCAAGCGCGACCCCCGCAAGAAGGAAGAGGCATCCTCGCCAGCCTTGGCTCCGGCCCCGCATGAACCTATGGTGCGCGCGGTCCGTTCCGACGATTCGTCCTCATAAAGAGACCCATGAACGCGAAGCTGGCTGCACTTGCCCGTGCAATCGTGTTGGCGTCCGGCTGGCGGCGCCGTTTCATTGCGTTCGTTGCGGGCGCGGCCTCATCACTGGCAATGGCTCCGTTCGATGCATGGCCGGTACTCGCATTCACATTTCCGGTTCTTGTCTGGCTGATCGACGGTTCCGGCGGAGGCAAAAGCGGACTGCGCGCCGCCTTTGGAGCCGGCTGGTGGTTCGGTTTTGGTTATTTCATCGCTGGCCTTTACTGGATCGGAAACGCGTTGCTGGTCGAAGCCGATCAGTTCGCCTGGCTGCTGCCTTTCGCGATCACAGGCATCCCAGCGGGACTCGCGATCTTCACCGGACTCGGAACGCTTATTGCGCGGCTTCTGTGGACGCAAGGGCCGCTGCGGATTCTCGCCTTCGCAACAGGATTGCTGTTGACCGAATGGCTGCGCGGCCATGTGCTCACCGGTTTTCCCTGGAACACATTCGGCTATGCGCTCGCCGCCATGCCGCCGGTCGCGCAAAGCGCGGCATTCATAGGCCTGTGGGGGCTCACTCTGATCGCGCTGGTGACACTGGCTTCACCAGCCCTGCTTGCCGACCCCGCTGAGATAACGCGCCGGCCGTATTCATGGCTTATAGCTTCAGCGCTTCTGATCGCCTTCCTGGCGGGAGCTGGTTTCTACCGGCTTTCAATCGCCGAAGTGCGCCAGGTCGAAGGCGTGCGGCTGCGGCTGATGCAGCCGAATCTTCAGCAGGATGAAAAGTTCAATCCATCCGCCAAACAGAAGGTGATGGACCTCTACACTTCCCTGAGCGACCGCGCGACAAGACCGGAAAGCCAGGGTGTGCGCGACGTGACGCATTTGATCTGGCCCGAATCCGCCTTTCCATTTTATCTAGAGCGGGAGGCGGACGCACTCGCGCGCATCGCCGATCTTTTGCCCCCAGGGGTGATCCTGATTACCGGTGCTGCGCGCCTCGAACAGCAGCAAGGTGCGCAGCGCGTCTATAACAGCATTCGTATAATCGGCGACGATGGAGCGATCCTCTCCACTTATGACAAAGTGCACCTCGTACCGTTCGGAGAATATCTGCCGTTCCAGAATTTTCTGGAGAGCCTCGGCTTTCAGCAGCTCACGCGCGTCCGCGGCGGATTCACGCCGGGTACGGCGCGGCGCACGCTTTCGATTCCGCGGCTGCCGCTCGCGGCGCCGCTTATTTGTTACGAAGTGATTTTTCCGGGTCAGGTCTTGCCGGAAGGGCGACGCCCTTCGTTGCTTTTGAATCTTACAAACGATGCGTGGTTTGGAATCACGCCGGGGCCGTATCAACATTTCGCGCAAGCGCGCTTGCGTACGATTGAAGAAGGGTTGCCTCTGGTTCGGTCTGCGAACAATGGAATCTCGGCAGTGGTCGATCCATTTGGCCGAATCGTTTCGATGCTGCCTTTGGGACGTGAAGGGGTGCTCGATACAACCTTGCCACAATCGATCTCGCCCCCGCTGTATTCGCGGCTCGGTGATATACCAGTAATGTTTCTGCTTGCATTGTTTGCTTTTATTTTATGGCGTTCCCGGCGAAGTGCTGTGCTTGCAAGGCGTTAGTTCGCGCTGCGCACCCTTTCGAGTGTGATCGTTCGCCGCAGCAAGGCAGGACAGTAGAGCTTCCGGAACAAATGCAATTCGGGGTAGGTGTTTTTGTGGTAAAATGGATTTCAGCATGACAAAAAAATCGCCGAACCCGATTGATCGCCATGTCGGCAGCCGCGTGCGTATGCGCCGCATGATGATCAGCATGAGCCAGGAAAAACTCGGCGAAAAGCTCGGCATTACTTTTCAGCAGATTCAAAAATACGAAAAAGGCACCAATCGCGTGGGTGCCAGTCGTTTGCAGCAGATTGCAATCACGCTCGGCGTCCCAGTTTCTTTTTTCTTTGAGGGAGCGCCGGTTCCGGATGGGTCCGCGAGTGGTTTTTCCGACAGCGCCAACCCGGCCTATGTCTCCGACTTCCTCGCCACTTCTGACGGCCTGGCTTTGACCAAGGCCTTCATGAAAATCCGCGACCCGAAAGTCCGGCGGCGCATTGTTGATCTCGTGGAAGCAATGGTGGCCGAAGAATCGAAGAAATAAGCGATCTTTTTTGCTAGTATCCCGCAGCGGGTTTGCGGGAAAACTCAATGCCGGATGCTTCGCCATCATCAAAGCGGCGCGCCTTTTTCGGGCGCCGCAAGGGGCACAAGCTGCGTCCGCAGCGCGCCGATCTCATCGAGCAAGCCCTTCCCAGGCTCGCGCTTGATCTGAACGAAGCGCCTCCTTCGGACCTGCGCGCGTTATTCCCGCACCCGCTCGAAAACACCGCGCTCGAAATCGGCTTTGGCGGCGGCGAACATCTTGCGCACGAAGCGAAAACAAATCCTGCAACCGGATTGATCGGCTGCGAAGCCTTCGTAAACGGAATGGCGAGCGCGCTCGCCGCCATCTCCGGTGCAAACCTAAATAATGTGCGTGTTCATTTCGGAGACGCGATCAAATTGCTGGACTGGCTTCCGGACAATTCCCTTTCGCGCGTGGACCTGCTTTATCCCGATCCATGGCCCAAACGGCGGCACTGGAAACGCCGCTTCGTTTCCGCCGAACGGATCGAACACTTCGCGCGCATCCTGAAACCGGGTGGTGTTTTTCGTTTCGCTTCCGATATCGAAAGCTACGTGGAATGGACGCTGTCGCATCTCGCCCGGTCCCATCGTTTTGAATGGACCGCCGAGCGGGCCGATGATTGGCGGCTTCCGTGGGGCGGATTTCCCGGGACGCGCTACGAAGCGAAAGCAAAGCGCGAAGGGCGGGTGCCGGCCTATCTTACGTTCCGGCGAATTTAACCCACCGCTTTCAGGATTCCCTCACGGCCTTGCCAGTGCTGGATCACGCGGCGGGCGGTCGAATACGAAAGCCGGTTAAAATCGGAACAGACTTCCTCGATTTCTTTTGCCGAGAGTTTGCGGCCGCTTGGACGGATCATGATGACGGCCCGCACGGTCATCCATTCAAAACCCAGCGCTTTGAACAGAATCAGGAACGGCTCTATGCGGTCGCCGTTCATCAGCCAGTCGACGGTATCGAGCGAAACGCGGCTCAATAACGACAATGCCGAGACTGTTTCCTCATAGCGCCTGGACTTTGCGAGATCGTGAAGCTGATCTTCGCCGAGTTCGCCCGCATCGAACAGCATTCGCATCATGCGTTGGGCGGCAATAAAATTGTGGGGCGCCGGAGAATCCGGGTCTATCTCGTGGGAAACTTTCGCCAGCACTTTTTGAATCTCAGGGCGCATCGCTGGTGCTGCCGTAACCATCAGCCGGCGTTGCACCATCTCACTCGCCTGCAATACAAGCTTGCGGAATAAATACTGCGGAATATCGGGCCGTTGTCCCACGCGCGCAGCCAGCGCGTCGTCTTTCCCTGCGCGTTCGACGAGCGTGGCAAAGCCATCCTCGGAGAAATTCGCGCCTTTATTGGAGGCGACGTTGAACAGGACAGCGCTGTCCCCGCGGTCGACGAGAATATCCGTAACGGTTTCGGGTATCTGGAAGCGGCTTGAGACAGCAAGCAAATGCGCCTGGCTTTTTGTTCTGGCGATATTGACGAGATCTTCCTCGCTCAGCCTGCTGGAGCGAACGAGAACGGGGGCCGCTACGGAAATTTCATCGTCCTGCGCCAGCCGGCTCAACACCTTGGGAGGGGCGTTTTCGACTGGCGCCAGACGGCGCGCCAGTTCGGCTCTGGCCTTGGTTTCGATTTCGGCGGCGAGACGCAGGATCACATCGTCAAACAACTCTATGTGTTCGTCTTTCAATTGCGGGGAGCAGTCGGTGAAAAGTTCCGTCACGCGCCGGATCGTTTCGGCGCATTGATCCGTCGATCCGCGCTGGATCACGTTCTCCAGATCGACAATCAGAGACTCGCGATCCATCGATAATCCCAAAAAATTGAATCAAAAAGCCCCCAAAATGGGCTCCTTGAGCCTAGGCGGTAATGCTGAAAAATCGGTTAGAAGCGTCAATTGGAGCCTTCACCATCTTGCTTTTGACCCTTGCGTCGGCGGGCTTGGGCGTTATATTCGCCCCAACAACATCATCTCATAGCGATCCTAGGATCGGATTTTGGGAGAGTGGGCGCCACCGGGGCCCGCTCTTTTTTGTTACATGCGCCGTTACCCGTTTTCTCGTTAGAAAAACACATGAACGACACTGAAGCACGGACGGAACAGCTCGAGGAACCTCGCCTGATCGGCGAGAAGGGCATTGCCGCGCGCGTCGCGGCCGTGATCGCGCCCGTACTGACCGGGCTTGGTTACCGCCTTGTCCGCGTAAAGGTATCGGGCCGCGACGGCTGCACCGTGCAGATCATGGCGGAACGTCCGGATGGCAGCTTCTCCATCGAGGATTGCGAAGCGGCGAGCCGGATGCTGTCACCCGTGCTTGACGTGGAGGACATGATCCAGACCGCCTACCGGCTGGAAATGTCTTCGCCTGGAATCGACCGGCCGCTCGTGCGCCGTTCGGATTTCGAGCGCAACTCCGGGCACGAAATCAAGATCGAGATGGATGTATCTTTCGAAGGCCGCAAACGATTTCGCGGAATGCTGCTTGGCGCCGAAGGCGACTTCGCAAAAATCCGCATCGATGCCGAAGGCGGCCCGCAGGAACTCAAGATTCCCATGGCGGACATGGGTGAAGCCAAGCTCGTGCTTACCGAGGCGTTGGTCGCCGAATCCCTGAAGCGTGGGAAAGATGCCGCGCGGGCGGCAGACCCCGAACAGAACAAGTTTTCCGATTCACCGAAACAGGCGGCTGCAAGCCGCTCGCATGTATAAACGAGGAGACGCCAGATGGCAGTCGTAAGCGCAAACCGGCTCGAACTACTCCAGATCGCAGAAGCCGTGGCGCGCGAAAAGTCGATCGACAAGGGCATCGTGATCGCGGCGATGGAAGACGCGATCCAGAAAGCGGCCCGCTCGCGCTATGGCAGCGAGACGGAAGTCCGCGCCGAGATCAATCCGAAGACCGGAGAGCTTCGTCTCTCGCGCCTACTTCTGGTTGCCGACCAAGTGGAGAGTGAAGCCACCCAGATCAGCCTGGAAGAAGCCCGCCGCAAGAATCCGGCCGCGCAATCGGGCGATTACATCGCCGAATCGCTGCCGCCGCTGGAATATGGCCGCATCGCCGCCCAGTCGGCAAAACAGGTCATCGTCCAGAAGGTGCGCGATGCCGAGCGCGACCGCCAGTATCAGGAATACAAGGACCGCATCGGCGAGATCGTCAGCGGCGTCGTCAAGCGCGTGGAATACGGCAATGTCGTCGTCGATCTGGGGCGCGGCGAAGCCATTGTGCGGCGTGACGAACTCCTGCCGCGTGAAATCTTCCGCAACGGCGATCGCGTGCGTGCCTATGTGTACGACGTGCGCCGCGAACCGCGCGGGCCGCAGATTTTCCTGTCGCGCACCCATCCGCAGTTCATGGCCAAGCTGTTCGCGCAGGAAGTGCCGGAAATCTATGACGGCATTGTCGAAATCCGCGCGGTAGCCCGCGATCCGGGATCGCGCGCGAAGATCGCAGTGATCTCCCGCGATTCTTCCGTCGATCCGGTCGGCGCCTGCGTCGGTATGCGCGGCTCGCGCGTGCAGGCGGTGGTGAACGAGCTCGCCGGCGAAAAGATCGACATCATTCTGTGGTCGCAGGACGTCGCCACCTTCGTGGTGAACGCCCTGGCACCGGCGGAAGTCGTGAAGGTCGTGCTCGACGAGGCGCGCGAGCGCATTGAGGTGGTGGTTCCCGACGCGCAGCTTTCGCTCGCCATCGGGCGCCGCGGCCAGAATGTGCGTCTTGCGTCGCAGCTCACCGGCTGGGATATCGACATTCTCACCGAGGCCGAGGAAAGCGAACGCCGCCAGAAGGAATTCACCGAACGCACCAAGACTTTCATGGAAGCGCTCGACGTGGACGAGATGGTCGGCCAGTTGCTCAGCTCCGAAGGCTTCGGCTCCATTGAAGAGCTTGCTTTCGTTCCGGTTGACGAACTCGCAGGCATCGAAGGATTCGACGCGGAAACCGCCGCCGAATTGCAAACCCGTGCGCAGGAATATCTCGCCAAAATAGAAAGCGAGCTCGATGCGAAACGCAAGGAACTGGGCGTGGAAGACAATCTGAAAGAGATTCCCGGTGTCACCGGCAAAATGCTTGTGGCTTTCGGTGAGAACGGCATCAAGACCATGGAAGATCTCGCCGGCTGCGCGACCGACGATCTCGTCGGCTGGGTTGAACGCAAGGACGGAGAGAACGTTCGTCAACCTGGCATTCTCGATGGCTTCGGCATCGAGCGCGATCAGGCGGAAGCGATAGTCATGCAAGCCCGCGTGAAAGCCGGGTGGATTGATGAATCCGCATTGACGCCGCCGGAACTCCCCGCCGAGGAACCCGAAGAGAGCAAGGCTGATTGATGCTGGCAGACGCCGAACTCGATGAAACCGACAATGGTCTTGCCGCATCGCGCGGCGAGACTGAGCGGCTTTGTCTGGCGTCGCGGAAAGTAAAACCAATCGACCAAATGATTCGTCTTGTTGCCGGACCCGACGGACGGATCATTGCGGATATTGAGCGAAAACTGCCCGGCCGCGGCGCCTGGGTCACGGCTACCCGCAAGGCGCTGGAAAAGACCCTCGCAGACAAGGCGCTGTCGCGGGCGTTCCGGGGAAAGTTTTCAACCGATGCGGACTTGCCCGATGTGGTTGAAGCCCTACTTGAGAAGTCGGCACTGTCCTCGTTGTCCATGGCCAACAAGGCCGGGGCGGTAATCAACGGCTTCTCAAAAATCGAGAAGGCGCTCATGGAGCAGGATGTCTGCCTGCTTCTACATGCCAAGGATGCGGCTCAGGACGGCATCAGAAAGCTGAACCAGGCCGCCGATCGCGCCGAAAAAGCCGGAAAGCCGCATCCGGAACGGATTTCTCCCTTCCGCGGGGAGCAATTGGACTTGGCGCTCGGGCGGTCAAATGTGGTACATGCTGCCCTGCTTACGCACCCCGTCAGCACGGCTTTTCTCTCGCGCTGTCTGAGACTTGATCGCTGGCGGAACGGCGATCTGGACGGTGACAAACCGGCGTCCGAGGGTGGCGCACAGCAAGACTAAAGGACTTGGGAACGAATGGCCGACACGAAAGACACTGGCGAAAAAACCCTGCGCGTGGCGCCCTCGAAGACGCTTACGATCAAGCGGACCTCGGGCAAGGGAACCGTGCGCCAAAGTTTCAGCCACGGCCGCTCCAAGGAAGTCGTCGTTGAAACGGTAAAGCGCCGTGTCGTCGGCCCGGGTGATGCAAAGGCGGAACCCGCACCGGAAGCGCCAAAAGTTGCGCCACGCGCCGCTCCTGCTGCGGCTGAAGCGGCACCTGCAGCAGCAAAAAGCCGCGCCGCCAAACCGGCCGCTTCCAGCGAGCTGAAACCTTCCGGCGTTGTCCTTCGCACGCTCACGGAAGAAGAGCGCACCAACCGCAGTAAGGCGCTCGATGACGCCCGCTCCCGTGAGGCGGAAGACCGCCGTTCTGCCGAAGAAGACGCCAAGCGCCGCGCCAGCCGGGATGCGATCGACCGTGCCGAACGGGAAGCCGCTGAAAAACGAAAGACCGAAGAAGAAACCCGCCGCGCTTCGGAAGAAGAGAAAAAACGCAAGGCCGAGCTGGAAGCCCGCAAGCGGTTTGGTGGAGAAGACCCCACCAAGCCGGCTCCGCGCGGCGTGCTTACCCTTGAGGAAGATGACGACGGCCCGCGCTCCAAACATCGCGGCAGCAAGGCCGCCCCTCCGCCAAAACCTGCTCGCACTGGCGGTGAAGAACGCCGCCGCGGACGCCTGACGGTTGTCACAGCCCTTTCCAACGCCGACGAACGCCAGCGCTCAATCGCCTCGTTCCGCCGCCGCACCCAGCGCATGACCGGACATCGTCCCTCGGACGAGCCGAAGGAAAAGATCGTGCGTGAAGTCGTGCTTCCCGAAACCATCACCATTCAGGAACTCGCCAACCGCATGGCCGAACGCGGTGTGGACGTGATCCGGCTTTTGATGGCGCAAGGCCAGATGCTGAAAATTACCGACGCGATCGACGCGGATACCGCGCAACTGGTCGCCGAGGAAATGGGCCACACGGTCAAGCGCGTCTCCGAAGCGGACGTAGTGGAAGGCCTGTTCGACACCGCGGACGATGCAGAGCATCTACAGCCCCGTCCCGCGGTCGTCACCATCATGGGCCATGTCGATCACGGCAAAACATCGTTGCTCGATTCAATTCGCCAAACTGATGTTGTTGCCGGCGAAGCCGGCGGCATCACCCAGCATATCGGCGCCTATCAGGTCACAACGAAAACCGGCGCCAAGGTCACCTTCATCGACACGCCGGGTCACGCCGCCTTCACCGCGATGCGCGCCCGCGGCGCCAAGGTTACCGATCTTGTCGTTCTTGTTGTCGCCGCCGATGACGGTGTGAAGCCGCAGACGGTTGAGGCGATCAATCACGCGCGCGCCGGCAAGGTGCCGATGATTGTCGCGATCAACAAGATCGACAAATCCGACGCCAAGCCTGAGCGCGTTCGCACCGAACTTCTGCAACATGAAGTGCAGGTGGAATCGCTCGGCGGCGAAACGCTTGAGGTCGAGGTTTCCGCCACCAAGAAAACCAATCTCGACAAGCTGCTGGAAATGATCGCCCTGCAAGCCGAAATTCTCGACTTGCGCGCCAATCCGGACCGCGCCGCCGAAGGCACGGTGATCGAAGCAAAACTCGACCGTGGCCGTGGCCCGGTCGCGACCGTTCTCGTCCAGCGCGGCACCTTGCGGGTTGGCGACATCGTGGTTGCCGGCGCGGAATGGGGCCGCGTGCGCGCACTCGTAACCGATCAGGGCAAGCAGGTGGAAACCGCCAGCCCCTCGATGCCGGTTGAGGTGCTTGGATTCGCCGGCACGCCGGAAGCCGGCGATCGTCTGGCCGTGGTTGAAAACGAAGCTCGCGCGCGGGAAGTCACCGATTATCGTCAGCGCGAACGCCGCGAGAAATCCGCCCAAGGCATGAAGACTGGCGGTTCCCTCGAACAGATGATGAGCCAGCTCAAGACCGCCGGCCGCAAGGAATTCCCGTTGCTCATAAAGGGCGACGTGCAGGGTTCGGTCGAAGCGATCGTGAGCGCACTTGAAAAACTCGGCACCGAGGAAGTGATGGCGCGCGTGCTGCACGCGGGTGTCGGCGCGATCACCGAGTCCGATGTGACGCTCGCCGAAACTTCCGGTGCGGCTATCATCGGCTTCAACGTGCGTGCCCACAAGGAAGCGCGCGAAAAGGCCGAGCGCGCGGGCAACGAAATTCGCTACTACAACATCATCTATAATCTCGTAGATGACGTAAAAGGGGCCATGTCCGGCCTGCTCGCGCCCACGCTGCGCGAGACCGCGCTCGGTAAGGCCGAGATCCTCGAAGTCTTCGACGTATCCAAGATCGGCAAGGTCGCCGGTTGCCGCGTCACCGAAGGCAAGGTCGAGCGCGGCGCCAATGTGCGCCTGGTCCGCGACGACATCGTCATCCACGAAGGCAAGCTCTCGACCCTGAAGCGCTTCAAGGACGACGCGCGTGAAGTGCTCGCCGGCCAGGAATGCGGCATGTCATTCGAGTCCTACGAGGACATCCGCAAGGGCGACCTGATCGAGTGCTACCGCGTCGAAAGCATCAAGCGCACACTCTGATCCGCTGAAACTGGAACGCCGTTTCCGGTTCAATCCCGGAACGGCGTCAGATCATGAAAAAACACCGCAGCGAAAAATCATCAGTTCCCGGCCAGCGCCAGTTGCGCGTCGGCGAACTGATCCGTCATGCCCTTTCGGAAGTGCTTTCGCGCGGTTCCGACTTTGACGAGGTGCTGGCAAAGCACGTGGTTACCGTACCAGAGGTGCGGATGAGTCCCGACCTCCGGCTCGCGACCATTTACGTGATGCCGCTCGGCGGCCGTAACAAGGAAGCGGTGGTCGAATCCTTAGAGCGCAACCGGAAATTCCTGCGCGGCGAAATCGTAAAGCGCGTCAATATGAAATTCGCTCCGGATATCCGTTTCATGATCGATGAGCGATTTGACGAAGCGGAACGGATCGAAAAATTGCTTCGCTCGCCGGAAGTCGTACGCGACATTTCCCGCGGCGAGGACAATAAATCCTGATGCAGAAGCGTATCGAGCGGCGGGACGTTCATGGCTGGATCGTTCTCGATAAAGCTGTGGGCGAAACTTCAACCGGCGCAGTCGGCGCCATCAAGCGGATTTTTCGAGCGAAGAAGGTTGGCCATGCCGGGACGCTCGATCCGCTGGCTTCCGGAATTCTTCCTATTGCTTTGGGCGAAGCGACCAAGACCGTTCCATTCGTGATGGACGGCAGGAAAATCTATCGTTTCACAGTGCGCTGGGGCATCGAGACGGATACGGATGATGCCGAAGGAAAAGCGGTAGCCAATTCCGATATGCGCCCGCATGAAGATGCAATCCGTGCGCTGTTGCCGGAATTTACCGGCCTAATCGAACAAACCCCGCCGCGCTTCTCCGCACTCAAGATCGACGGCGAACGAGCATACGATCTTGCGCGTGCGGGTGAAGAAGTTGAACTCGCATCGCGGCAGATCGAAGTTCATTCACTGGGTCTCGTTGCTTCGCCGGAAACCGAGCATTCCGTATTCGAGGTCGAATGCGGCAAAGGCACCTATATCCGCGCGCTTGCCCGCGACATGGGCCGCCGCCTTGGCTGTTTCGGACATGTCATCAATTTGCGCCGCACGCTGGTCGGGTTATTCGGCGAGACCCGGTCGATTTCCATCGACGCATTGAAGAAGATTTCGGAGCTGGAAGGCGAAGCGGGCCTCGCCTCACATCTTCTACCCGTCGAAGAAGGACTGATGTCCCTGCCCGCACTGAATGTAAGCAGCAACGACGCACAGCGGCTCACTCAAGGCCAGCCGGTTCTCCTTCGCGGCCGTGATGCGCCGATCATGGAGGGTCTTGTTTCGGTCAGCGCACAAGGCGCGCTGGTGGCGCTTGCCGAGATCGAACAGGGCTCGCTAAAGCCCAAACGCATCTTCAATTTGCCCAGATGAGCCTGATTCAGGCAGGTTTGCTGGCCTTTTCCGCACTGGAACACCCGGCGAATATCGCTATATTGCCCGCCAGTTGAGCCGCCTTGGGCGCACTCAACCAAAAAGCGACATGGCTGGACGACATCCCGGCCACTGCCGTTCCCATAAACCCGAACAGAAGGAACATCCGATGTCGATTACGGCTGAGCGCAAGCAGGCGCTCGTAAAAGACTATGCCACCAAGCAAGGCGACACTGGCTCGCCCGAGGTGCAGGTCGCGATCCTCTCCGAGAGAATCAACAACCTGACCGAACATTTCAAAAGCCACGTGAAGGACAATCATTCGCGGCGCGGACTCCTGAAAATGGTCGCGCAGCGGCGTAGCCTTCTCGACTACCTGAAGTCTCAGGACGAAGGGCGTTACAAGAAACTGATTGAGCGGCTGGATATCCGCCGCTAATTCGCACTCCGCGCGGTCAATGGATCGCGCGGATCACAGCGGCGGCAGGGCCGCCGCATAACCGATGGAAGATCGAAAGTCATGGCAGGATCGTTGGATGCTCACCCCAATACGCGCGACAGCGCGTGGGCGAGCCTCTTGCCGTCTTGCCCATGGCTTTCCCTCTCCGCAAGCCATGGAAAATATCAATGTTCAACATTCATCGTGAAGAAATCGACTGGGGAGGCCGCAAGCTAGTTCTCGAAACCGGCCGCGCTGCGCGCCAGGCTGATGGCGCCGTGCTCGCCACCTACGGCGACACCACTGTTCTTGCCGCCGTTGTGGCAGCGAAAGAGCCAAAGCCCGGAATCGATTTTCTTCCGCTTACCGTCAACTACCAGGAAAAATTCTACGCCGCGGGCCGTATCCCGGGCGGCTACTTCAAGCGCGAGCGCGGTCCGACCGAACGCGACACGCTGATTTCGCGTCTCATCGACCGCCCGATCCGTCCGCTGTTCGCCGACGGCTGGCGCTGCGACACGCAGATCACCATCAACGTGCTCTCGCACGACCTGGAGAACGATCCGGACATCGTGGCGATGGTCGCGGCCTCGGCCGCCCTCACGCTCTCCGGCGCGCCCTTTCAGGGTCCGATCGGCGCCGCCCGCGTCGGCTTCATCAACAATGAGTATGTTCTGAATCCGCAAATCGACGAGATGAAGGAGTCGAGCCTTGAACTCGTCGTCGCCGGAACCACCGACGCCGTGTTGATGGTGGAATCCGAAGCGAAGGAATTGCCGGAAGAAGTGATGCTCGGCTCGGTCATGTTCGGCCACAAGCACTTCCAGCCGGTGATCGACATGATTATTCGTTTGGCTGAGAAAGCGGCGAAGGAGCCGCGCGAGCTTCAGGTGATCGACAACAGCGCGATCGAGAAGAAGATCGCCTCGCTGGTTGAATCCGATCTCCGCGCTGCTTATTCGATCCGCGAGAAACAGGGACGCCACAAGGCGGTGGACGCCGCCAAGG
Source organism: uncultured Hyphomicrobiales bacterium (assembly GCA_964620215.1). Taxonomy (GTDB): domain Bacteria; phylum Pseudomonadota; class Alphaproteobacteria; order Rhizobiales; family Xanthobacteraceae; genus JAUSIF01. Next base: position 6,366 of record CAZUJE010000001.1, on the reverse strand, counting down.
CCAAGGTGAAGGAAGCATTCACTCCGGCCGAAGGCGACAAGGATGCGCCGGCTATGACCCGCGTCCTTGGCGTGTTCAAGGAACTGGAAGCGAAAGTCGTTCGCAATTCCATTCTCGACACCGGTAAGCGCATCGACGGCCGTGATGGGAAAACCGTCCGTCCGATCGTTGCCGAAGTCGGTGTGCTTCCGCGCACACACGGCTCGGCGCTCTTCACCCGCGGCGAGACGCAGGCGATGTGCGTCGCGACGCTCGGCACGGGCGAAGATGAGCAGTTCATCGACGCGCTGACGGGAACGTATAAGGAAACATTCCTGCTGCACTATAACTTCCCGCACTTCTCCGTTGGCGAGACCGGCCGCACCGGTGCCCCGGGCCGCCGCGAAATCGGTCACGGCAAACTCGCATGGCGCGCAATCCATCCGATCCTGCCGCCCAATCATGAGTTCCCATACACGCTGCGTATCGTGTCGGAAATCTGGGAGTCGAACGGCTCAAGCTCGATGGCGACCGTATGCGGCACCTCGCTGGCTCTTATGGACGCGGGCGTTCCGCTCCGCCGTCCGGTCGCGGGCATTGCGATGGGCCTCATCCTTGAAGACAAGAAGTTCGCCGTGCTCTCCGACATTCTCGGCGACGAGGATCATCTCGGCGACATGGACTTCAAGGTGGCTGGCACCGACAAGGGCGTCACCGCACTACAGATGGACATCAAGATCGCCGGCATCACCGAAGAGATCATGAAGGTGGCGCTGACCCAGGCGAAGGATGGCCGTCTGCACATCCTTGGCGAAATGGCGAAGGCGCTCACCGTCGCCCGCCCGGAACTGGGCGAACATGCTCCGCGCATCGAAGTGATCCAGATTCCGGTCGACAAGATCCGCGAAGTGATCGGCACCGGCGGCAAGGTGATCCGCGAAATCGTGGAAAAGACCGGCGCCAAGATCAACGTCGAGGACAACGGCACGGTGAAGGTGGCTTCCGCCAGTGGAGAGTCGATCAAGGCTGCACTGAACTGGATCAAGACCATCGTCTCGGAGCCGGAAGTCGGCACCATTTACGACGGTACCGTCGTGAAAGTGGTGGACTTCGGCGCCTTCGTAAACTTCTTCGGTCCGAAGGATGGCCTCGTTCATATTTCGGCCCTCGCGCCGCACCGCGTGAACAAGACGTCGGACGTGGTGAAAGAAGGCGACAAGGTAAAGGTGAAGCTCCTCGGCTTCGACGACCGCGGCAAGGTGCGGCTATCGATGAAGGTGGTCGATCAGAAGACCGGCGAGGATCTCGAAGCGAAACAGAAAACCGAAGGCGAGGCGGCACCCGCCGCTGAGTAATTTTTCTTCATAGACGAAACGAACGAGGCGGCCTTTCAGCCGCCTCGTTTTTATTTACGCCGACTCTTTTGGCTGAGCGCGGATTTCACAAGCTCGCCGAGTGCAGCAAAATCCGCCTTGCGCGGCGACGTTTTACGCCAGGCCAAGCCAATCATCCGGCTCGGCTGCGGTTTTGTGAAATTGATAAGCTTGATGCGCTGGTCACGGACTTCTGTCTCCACCGCAACTTCCGGAACAAGGGTGATGCCGTAACCGCTCGCGACCATTTGCAGAACTGTCGTGAGACTCGTGGCGCCGAGTGCGGCCGAGCCCACAGCGCGCGGCAGGCCGCAGAAAGCGAGCGCCTGATCGCGCAGGCAGTGACCTTCTTCTAGCAACAACAGGCGGCGCGGATCGAATTGATCCGCCGAAATCCGCGAGTGCTTTTGTAATGGGTCGCCGGCAGGCACAGCGAGCAGAAAACGATCCTCGAATAAGTTTTCGGCTTCAAGTTCCGAAAGTTCCACCGGCATCGCGAGTATCACCGCATCCAGATTACCGCGCACAAGTTCGTCGAGCATCGGTTTGGTCTGCGTCTCGCGCAATTCCAGGCGTAGCTCTGGATATTTTTTCTGCAACAGTGGGAGAATTCGCGGCAGAAGATATGGACTAAGCGTCGGGATCACGCCGAGGCGAAGCGTACCTGTCAGAATATTTGTTCCGTGCTTCGCCGCATCCACAAGATCCTGCGCGGCAATCAGGATTTTGGACGCGCGTTCCACGATCTCTTCGCCCTTTGATGTCAGCGCGATTTCGCCAGTCCGGCGTTCTACCAGTTCAAGACCGAGCGTTTGCTCCAGCTCCTTGATCTGCATCGAGAGTGCAGGCTGCGAAATGGCGCAATCCTCCGCCGCCCGGCCAAAATGCCGATGCCGCGCAAGCGCTTCCAGATAGCGCAACTGGCGAAGGGTGATCGCGCTCATAAGTTTTTCTTATCATAATTCTCATTTATTACAATTAGACCTTATCTAAGGAAGCAGCCACTTTGCCGAAAGTTGCGGCCGGAAACATCCGGTCTGCTCGTATTGGGAGGTGTTCATGTCAAAAAATCCGACACTCACAACCACCGCCGGCGCGCCTGTCGCCGATAACCAGAATTCAATCACCGCCGGCGCGCGCGGTCCGGTGCTCATCCAAGACTATCAACTCATTGAAAAACTCGCGCACCAGAATCGCGAGCGTATTCCGGAGCGCACTGTTCACGCCAAGGGCTGGGGGGCTTACGGCACACTGACCGTCACCGGCGATATTTCAAAATACACCAAGGCGAACGCATTGCAGCTGGGCGCCAAGACCGATCTGATCCTGCGCTTCTCGACGGTCGCGGGCGAGCTCGGTGCCGCCGACGCCGAGCGTGACGTGCGCGGCTTCGCGATCAAGTTCTACACCAAGGAAGGCAACTGGGATCTTGTCGGCAACAACACGCCGGTGTTCTTCGTGCGCGATCCATACAAGTTCCCAGACTTCATTCACACCCAGAAGCGTCACCCAAAAACAAATCTTCGCTCGCCAACCGCCATGTGGGATTTCTGGTCGTTATCGCCGGAAAGCCTGCATCAGGTCACGATCCTGATGTCAGACCGCGGGCTGCCAACCGACGTGCGCCACATTAATGGCTATGGCTCGCACACCTTCTCGTTCCTGAACGCGAAGAACGAGCGCTTCTGGGTGAAATTCCATTTCAAGACCATGCAGGGCCACAAGCACTGGACCAATGAGCAGGCGGCAGGAATCGTCGGCAAGACGCGTGAGTCCACGCAGGAAGATTTATTCAATGCAATCGAGCGCGGCGAATTCCCGAAGTGGAAGATGCAGGTGCAGGTGATGCCCGAAGCCGATGTGGGCAAGCACTGGTACAATCCCTTCGATCTTACGAAAGTCTGGCCGCACGGCGACTATCCGGTGATCGATGTCGGCGTCCTCGAGCTGAACCGCAATCCGGAAAACTATTTTTCGGAAATCGAGCAGGTAGCGTTGTCGCCATCCAACATCGTGCCGGGGATTGGCTTCTCGCCCGACAAGATGTTGCAGGCCCGAATTTTTTCGTATGCCGACGCACACCGTTATCGCCTGGGCACGCACTACGAACAATTGCCGGTGAACGCCGCGCGTTGCCCGGTGCATCATTATCACAAGGACGGCCCGATGCGGTTCTTTGAACAGAAGACCGGCAACGCCGATGCCTACTACGAGCCGAATTCGGTCGCAGGCTCGGCGAAGCAGGACGACCGTTTCAGGGAGCCGCCGCTGAAAATTTCCGGCGACGCCGAACGCTACAATCATCGAGACGGAAATGACGACTACAAGCAGGTGACCGCGCTGTTCAACCTGTTCGACGCTGCGCAAAAAGCGCGGCTTTACAGCAATATCGCCGAAGCGATGTGGGGCATCCCCGATGAGATCGCCGAGCGACAGCTCGGGCATTTCGCGAAGGTCCACCCGGACTATGCCAAGGGCGTGCGCGCCACCCTTGAGAAGATGACCCGCGAGAGGGCTGCAAACACGGCGCAGCAGCAGAAAATGCCGCAAGGTGTTGAAGCTGCCGAATAAATAAACGAACCCGAAGAATTGAAAGAGGGCGGTTCGCCGCCCTCTTTTTATTTAAGTCGTTGCAAGAAAAAGGTCCGTATTTCACCAAGCCCTTTAACCGGCGTGGTGCCGCGCTCTTCATATTCGAATGCATCCAGCGTCACGTCGCGAAATTGCTCGCTCACCTGAATACGCCCGGCGAGGCCGTGCGATTCCATGCGGGATGCAACATTCACAGCGTCTCCCCAGATGTCATAGGTAAAGCGCGTTTCGCCGATGATACCGGCAGTCACGGTGCCGTAATGGACCCCTATCCTGAGCGTCAGGGATTTCCCCCCCAGCGGCCGCATGGCGTGCTGCGCAGCCAGCATATCAAGCGCCAGCCTGCCGATTGCGGCAGCTTGCTCCTGATTCGAGCCGCGAATTCCGCCCGCCGCCATGTAGCAGTCGCCAATCGTCTTGATCTTCTCAACCTCGTGCCGCTCGCACAGTTCGTCGAACACCCGCACGAATTCGTCGAGATAACCGATCACCTGATCCGGCGTTTCCTGATGGGCGGCGCTGGAAAAACCGACCAGATCCGCGAACAAGATGCTCAGATTATCGAGCCGGTCAGCGATCTTATGTTCCGTGCCAGAAAGCAGCCGCTTTGCGATCGAGGAAGGGAACACGATCCGAACCAGCGCGTCTGATTTGGCGCGCTGCTCTTCAAGCTCGAACTCGGCGCGGCGCAACGCCATCAGCGCGTACACGATAATGAGGGCATTGATGATGAGCGCATTAATCATCGCATGCCAGGCGAGCGTCCCCTGCAATGCGTAGTTGTTTGGCGCAAGCAGCCCGAATACCGGCGCTAGGCGCAACGATACAATCAGCGCCGCTGAAAAAATAACGAACCAGAACAGGAACTGCTTCCAGTGCTGAACGCCGAGCATGAACAGGGCGACGCCGGCGAGCGTGAAATAGATGTGCAGGCCGGCGACCACTCCGAACATCCATACGACGGAAATATTTCCAATCACCACGACCGCGAGGCCCGCGTTCGCCGCGACATTCTCGCCAAAACGATGAAGCAGTGGGATCGAAAACATCAACAGCGCAAAAACAGCGTTGTAAATGTGCGCGGGCAGCAGTGTCTCCAGCCCGTAAGTCGCGTTGATGAAGAGATGCGATACGGCGTTAAGCGCCGCCGCGTAAGCGACGATATTGGTAAACCGCTGTCTTCGGATAATGTCGGGATTGACGCTGGTAATTCCAACCGAAGCCAGCCGTTCTATCCAGCCAGGCAGTCTCGGGCCTTCCAGGGGCCGCCGGTCCAAAAGCTCGCGCAATTTCGCCATTGCGGACTCTGATAGCTCGAGGAAATTTCACCGGGCAGGTATCGGCAGCCGAAAGACTGTTACTCGGCCGCTTTCTTCTCGTCGTCCGCCAGCAGGCTTTCTTTGAGGCGATCGGGCTTCGGCATCGCGACGACATGGTAGCCGGAGTCGACGTAATGAATTTCGCCGGTAACGCCGGAGGAAAGATCGGACAGGAGATATGCAGCCGAGCCGCCAATCTCATCGATGGAAACGCCGCGGCGCAGCAGCGAGTGCTGGTTCATGTAACTGAACAAGACGCGCGCATCGGTGATGCCCGCGCCCGCGAGTGTACGGATCGGGCCCGATGAAATCGCATTCACGCGGATGCCTTGCGGCCCGAAGTCGGCCGCGAGGTAGCGGGTGCTGGCTTCAAGCGCCGCCTTCGCCACGCCCATTACATTGTAATTCGGCATCACGCGGACGGCGCCGTCGAACGAAAGCGTCAGCATGCTGCCGCCGGACGGCATTATCTTGGCCGCGCGCTGTGCCAATTCCACAAACGAAAAACAGGAAATTTGAAGCGTGCGCTGAAAATTCGCCCGCGTTGTATCGCAGTAACGGCCTTTCAATTCGCTCTTGTCCGAAAACGCAACCGCGTGAACGAGAAAATCAAGGCCGCCCCACGTCTTGCCGATTTCTGCGAATACCTTGTCCACGCTCGCGATGTCCTCCACGTCGAGCGGGAGACAAAGTTCGGAACCGATTTGCTGGGCAAGCGGCTTCACGCGCTTGCCGAGCGCCTCGCTCTGATAGGTGAGCGCGGTGCGCGCGCCTTCGGCGGCTACTTTCTTCGCGATGCCCCAGGCAATCGAATGGTCATTGGCAATGCCGACGATCAGGCCGCGCTTGCCTTTCATGAGACTCATATACGCACGCTGCCCCTACTCACGCATCCAGCCGCTTCATGGCGATGGTAGCGTTGGTGCCACCAAACCCGAAAGAGTTGGACAATACACAACCGATCTTAACGTTATCCTTGCGTTCGCGGACGATCGGGATGTCAGCAAAAGCCGGATCCATTTCTTCGATATTGGCGCTCTCGCAGATGAAGCCGTTGTTCATCATCAGCAGCGAATAGATCGCTTCCTGCACGCCGGTGGCGC